>JBGSMR010000215.1:0-6859 GCA_041740065.1 Chthoniobacterales bacterium | reverse complement strand
GTTTTATTCCAGCCTATGACGTATGGGATCTGACGATTGAAGCAAAGGTCTACCGTGACAATGTATCAATCATCGGGGGCGTAAATAACATCTTCGACGCGGATTATTTCGCGCGAATCCGCGCGGACGGTATCGATCCCGCCATGCCACGCAATTGGTATGCAGGGCTAAAGGTCGAGTTCTAGCAGGTTCCTCGCCATTCGGATTTTTCGGGTGATTTGCTTCTCCCGGAATTCCTGCACACTTGAGTTTGATGAGCCTGTCCGGTAACAAAAGGGCATGGCTATTGATACCTCGGCATTCGAAAAATTGGGATCGTTTTATCTGGGCCGCCCTTACGACCTCCCGAGCAAGACCGGAGAGGACATTCCCTTTCTTTATGATTCAAGGGATCTAGTTACCCATGCGGTTTGCGTGGGCATGACAGGTAGTGGCAAAACTGGCCTTTGTCTTGCGTTGCTTGAAGAAGCCGCGATGGATGGCATTCCTGCCATTATCATCGACCCGAAGGGAGATCTTGGGAACCTGATGCTTACGTTCCCGGACCTGAAGCCCGAGGAATTTCTTCCGTGGATCAATCCCGATGATGCCGCCCGCAAGAACCAAACTCCTGCCGAATATGCCGCTGCGCAGGCGACCCTGTGGGAAGATGGGTTGGCAAGCTGGGGTCAGAGTGCCGAGCGAATACGCCAGCTGAAAGCAAAAGCCGAAGTGGCAATTTACACGCCGGGAAGTACAAGCGGGATTCCTGTGAATGTGCTGGCGTCATTTGATGCGCCGGATGCCACGGACCTCGAGTCACTCACCGAGCGGGCACAAAATGCGGCAGCCGGTTTGCTTGGCCTTCTCAAAATGAATGCGGACGCGCTTCAGAGCCGGGAAGGAATTTTCCTAACCACCTTGTTGATGTCGGCATGGCAGGCCGGCGAGAACCTCACATTGGAAGGGATCATTGAGCGTATCCAGCGTCCATCCTTCACAAAGGTCGGGGTTTTGGATCTGGAAACCTTCTATCCCTCAAAGGAGCGCTTTTCGCTTGTGATGGCACTCAATAATATTCTGGCGTCACCGGCTTTTGCAACCTGGCGGGAGGGCGAACCTCTCGACATCGGCAGGACGCTCTTCACCGCCGACGGCCGCCCTCGCCTTGCGGTCTTTTCCATTGCACACCTCGATGACGATGAACGCATGTTTTTCGTGTCGCTGCTGCTGAATGAAATGCTGTCATGGACCCGTGCTCAAAGCGGCACCACAAGCCTCCGTGCCATCCTCTACATGGATGAAATTTTCGGGTATTTGCCACCGACTGCCAACCCTCCCTCCAAACGCCCGATGCTTACGCTGCTCAAGCAGGCACGTGCCTATGGAGTTGGAGTGGTCCTTGCTACCCAGAATCCCGTGGACCTGGATTACAAGGCCCTCTCCAATGCCGGCACATGGTTTATTGGACGTCTTCAAACCGAACGTGACAAAGCGCGCGTCTTGGATGGACTTCAAGGCGCGTCGTCGGGCGGCACATTCAACCGGCAAGCCATGGAATCCCTGCTTGCCGGGTTGGGAAGCCGGGTGTTCCTCATGAACAATGTCAATGATGACGCCCCGACGGTGTTTCAATCGCGATGGGCGATGAGTTATCTGCGCGGGCCTCTGACCAAAGATCAGATTCGCACGTTGATGTCTGAACGAAAGGCAGCGGCTCCCACGCCATCACTTGCCAGCAAATCTTCAAATACGGCCAACACACCCGATAGCCCCCAACCGACTTTGGCACCAGAAATCCCTCAATTGTTCCTGCCCGTTTCGCCAACCGCCCAAGGGACACCACTCTATCACCCTTCATTGCTTGGTATGGCATCTCTGGCCTACAAGGACACAAAATCCGGGTTTGAAGGTGCCCGTTCGGTAATGTTTACGGTTGAGATTCCACCCGGTGCGGGTTTGGCGCATTGGAGTGAAGCGACCGAGGAAGAAATCACCCCCCGTGATCTGAAGGACATTCCTGAGGTCGGCGCATCTTTTGAAGAATTGCCAGTTTCCGCGACGCGTCCGAAAGCCTACTCGGCATGGGAAAAGGAGTTCAAATCGTGGCTGGGGGATTGCTGCTCTCTCGATGTCTTCAGGTGCAAGGAATTAGATGCCGTTTCAAAACCAGAAGAGTCGGAAGGCGAATTCTGCGCGCGAATTTCCTTGGCAGTCCGGGAATCGCGCGATGAAGCCGTTCTTGCACTGCGGAAGAAGTTCTCGCCGCGAAAAGCATCTTTAGAAGACCGCCTCGTCCGCGCCCAAGCCTCGCTAGAACGTGAAAAACAACAAGCCTCCGCAGCGACGATGAATACATTCATTTCCGTGGGATCCAGCATCCTTGGCGCATTCCTTGGGCGAAAGGCGATCAGTGCAGCAAATATTGGACGGGTTTCCACTGCGGCGCGGGGCGTTGGTCGCAGGATAAAAGAGGGATCTGATGTCGCAGCAGCCAGCGAATCCGTGGAAACCGTACGTGCCAAACTCGCAGAACTCGAGCCCGAATTCTCATTGGAGGCAGTCAAATTGTCCACGACGAAGCCCGAAATTGAAACGCTTTCTCTCAAACCCAAACGCGGTGGAATTTCCAACCTGCGTCTCTGCCTCGGCTGGGTGCCACGGTAAATTAACCGCCTGCCGGGCAATCGTGGCGAAGATGCGCAAGGACCTATCAGCCCTTCTCCTGGGACTTCCAAGGCTCCGTAGCAGTAGCCCCACTCATAGCGCGGCTCCACCGGGACAACCACCCGTGTTCCCCTCAGTGACCAGACCCGGCTGGAGCCTCTAACGCATCTCGTCGGCTACCCAGATCCTGACCTTCCGGCCCGTCTCAATGTCGATTCCGTGGAGCTTAGAAGCCAACTCACTTTTGAGGGTCTCGGCTGCCGCTGCGTCTTTCTTTGCGTGGGATGGGCGCGGGACCTTCAGCCGCGCCTCGCATTTTCCCAGGTATTTATAAACCGTCGGCAAGGCCACTTCCACCCCGTGTTCCTGCGCAAGCCAGCTCCTCACGTCGGCAGCCCGCCTCCACTTTCCTTCCTTGAGCTTTTCTTTCATCTGCGCTGCTACCGGCGCTTTGAGCGCACTTTCCACTCCTCCGGCATGCGATTTGTGCAGCAATCCCTCGATCCCACCGCTCCGGTAAGTATCAAACCATCGCTGGATGCAGGAGCGCGCTCGCCCTACGGCCTCGGCGATTTCCTCCAGGCTCATCTCTCCTTCTAATCCGTGCTTGAGAGCCAACAGTCGCTCCCGCCTCCAGCCAGCCGGTTCTTTCTCCAAGCACTCCATGACTTCGCTCGCTTGGGCTTTCTCATCCAGTTTGCTTCGTGGTCTTGCCATCCGTTCAGTCTACCATTTTCCCATCGCACGGTCACTAATATTATACCTGTTTCGGCGTATGCTTTGCCTCACTTCTCCGCCGTTGTTGCCCCACAGCGCCGCAAGCTCCGTCCAGCCGCGTTGAAAATCCGCTAGCGTCAGGCTCCAGAGCAATTACCCACTACGGCTTACTCCTCCGTGCAAGACCGTGTCGGCCTACATCCAAAAGACCAGCTTCACTGGCGCAAGTGGCGGCTCATTTTTTCCCAGAACGGAAAAAATCCTTTGCCCGCCAGCGTGAAAGCAAAGGCATCCGAAGTTCGACGGACCAATATCAGCGAAATGCCTGCGGCGGCCAGGAGCTGGCGGATACGCGGGACAAGATCGGCCTCGGGCCCAATGGTCGGAACAAAAGCAACGACTTCATCGAGCGCCTGCGTCGTCGCCCAGGTGGAGAGGCCGGCTGCAGGATCAGCATCCTTTATGTGCAAGGTCGGACACTGGAAATGCGCCGCCGCCCGGCCAAGCCCATCGGTTAGCACGTCATCCAGAGCCGCGATGCGCCGTTCACTGAGTGCAGAAGGATGGTGGTGATCCTGCCCATTGCCGCATGTGGCGACCGTGATCGGCGTCAGATGCGCGAGCGGACCAGCTTCGAGAAGCAAATCGTCCGAATGCAGCCAGATCCCGATCCGGCGGGCGCTGTGCGGGACTGCCGTCGGATAATCCGACAACGCCTGCTGATCGGTGTGGGCAAACTCGATAGCGACCGACGGCGAGACGACCCCATCGGCTATTCGTTCGATGCCGGTGCGATTGCCGAGCAAAAGTTCGGATGCGTATTTTTCAATGTTTGATTCCCTGACGAGATAGGTTTTACCCGGAGTCTGCAAACCGGCAACCCATCGCCACGAGAGGGTATTGCTAGCTGGATCAGCATCCACCAGGTGGCGGAAAAACCAATCGGCGCCGAGTTCCCAAGGCAGACGCTCAACATGAATCCAATAGCTGGCCCACCACATGCGGGCATGATTGTGAAGATAGCCGGTGGCTATCAAATCACGCACGATAGCATCCATGCACGCCACGCCACTTTCACCCGCCCCGACGGCCTTCACACGCTGCATCACCACCTCGGGCAAATTACCGCTCAGCTCTTGCACCCGCCGCCGCCAACTTGTCCACACATCCGGGCGCATCTCCAGCCAGCCTTTCCAATACCTCCGCCAGCAGATCTCTTGCAGCCATTTTTCGACCGTTTCGAATTCATAGGCGCGCAGCGTATCGCTCACCACTTCGTCCTCCAACAACAGTCGATAGCGCAGGGCAGCACTGAGACGGGAGACGTTGCGATGGAGCGACTCGACATGATTTCTCTGCCGGGCATAACAATCGAGTGTTGGCAGGAAGGCTGCCCAGGCAGTGAGCGCGTCGCGGCGAGTCAGTGGGATGGGCGACATAAAAATCGATACCTGCGGGCTACTTCGCCGCCAGAGGCTGGGCAGGTTTCTTCATGCGGCAACGGTCACTGCAAAACTTCACCTCGTCCCAAACGCGTTCCCACTTTTTCCGCCATGCAAACGAACGCCCGCAGGTGATGCATACTTTCTCTGGAAGATGCTGCTTCTTAATGCCCTTCATTCTGCGACGGCAATCGGAATCTGCGCGAAGGGCTGGCGAGGGTAAGCGTGCTCGGGTTTAGGCATGGATCATTGAAGCTCTGTAAATAGACCACGCATAGGCTCGTTTTCAACAGAGTCTTTCGGATCAAAGGGAACATCAATGACAGACGGCTGGCGTTGCGCGCAAGTCGGGCCAGCGGTTCGGCGCTGCTGGATATCACAACCTCACATTACACGGACCACAAGGACTCGCCGATCCAAGACCATTTCTTCCTCAGTTCCGTTGGGGAAGCTGGGATACATTTCGCCGTAGCCATGGGCACTCAAAGCAGTGACGGGAATAGCATAGCGCTGCGTGAGTTCCTGGTGGATTCTGCGTGCGCGATCGGCGGACAGCGCAATATTTAGCTCGGGAGTTCCGTCGGTGCTGGTGTGGCCTTCGATATCAAACACCGCGTTGGGCTGCGTTGCCAAGACGTCACGAATCGCAGCTGCTGTTTCCTCAAGAGCCATTCGCGACTCCACGTCCAGCAACTCCGCAGTTTCTTTCACAAATAATACCGGAATCGTGATATAGGGAAGTTCTCTTCCCTCCACGATCACCACATTGCGTTCCACATTGTAAACCCGCGGCTGTTGTCCGGGAACATTCTCGTATTGGGTCGTCTCAGTGGTCTCTACCACAGTGCCCGCAGGATGTTGAGGCACGGCCACAGCACGCGGCACGATCAACAACTGTTCTCGTACGAGGCCCGCTTGTGCTCGTGGTGGAACTGGAGGCATCGGGCGGGCTTCCTCAATGATAAACCCGGATGCAGTCGGGGAAATGACTTGTTCTCCGACGATGACGGGCTGCGCTTGTTGTGCAGGTGGCGCCGTTGGTCGAATTTCCTCGATGATTGTTCCTCCGGAAGGAGTCGACGTGATAACGCGATCCCCCGCCCCGACAGGTTGCGCTTGGGGTGTGGGTGGAATCGCCGGATGGACTTCCTCAATAACAACGCCTCCAGATAGAGCAGGGCCAGCGGCTTGCGCAATGGCGAATGGGAGGCAGGCGGCGGCGATTGTAAATGCAGGGCAGTATATTTTCATGACGGATGGTAGGATTACTTCTTCGGGGGTGATGGTGCAGCGGGGAGGTTGAAAAGCATGAACGCTCCCAATGCAACCAAACCCTACTCTCGATTCAGAACCCACGATATGGGGTGGCGCCCTGCTATCGCCATCCGGGATTCCCCGTCAGAAGCGCCTATCCCACGATGCCCAACAGGAGCTTCCTGGTGCCAGTAAGGCCTGATACCAACTTGGGTCATGGCTGGGTCATGGCTGGGGTCAGTGGCTGGGGTCAGGCTGCAAAACGTTATCGAATGATTTATTGTTTCAGTTCCTTACTGGCTGTTTTAAGCCCCTTTCCCGGAGTTTCACTCATCAAGTCTTGTTGAGAGCGAGACAAACTTGGTTCTTCTCGTCGTTTGGGATTCCGGTAAAATGTGAAAAAATTTCAACGTTATCGAAGTTCTTTTGAACCCCTATTTTCCCGCGTATGAAAAAATCGATCGTTTCCACTCTGCTCTTTTTGTGTCTAGCCGGCAGCTCTGCAAGCTACGGTGATAACCAAACGCCGGATTTTACTCCCCTGTCGACGGCAGGTCTACCATTCCTCTTTGAAATCGTAGAATCACCGCCCGTGACTGAATTACCCACGCTGCAGTCGTTCGTCTATGGAGTCTACGAGGGTCAATGGTTGCTCATAGCTGGCCGGACCAATGGATTGCATAATTTCACTAGCGAGGGTCTAGAGAACTTCCCGCCCCGATTTCAAAATACCAATCTTTTCGTTTTTGATCCCGTCACACGGCAAGTTTGGAGTCGATCATTAGATGATCCGGACGCCG
>JBGSMR010000179.1:0-4803 GCA_041740065.1 Chthoniobacterales bacterium | reverse complement strand
GCGCAGGAGACGGCGCCGCACGGGGGGTAGGGTTGGCTGCCGATGGAGCGCTGCCAACTTCCGGAAAAATGCCAGCGACTTCACCAATCGTCGCGATCAGCAATTGAGAATCAACCGGCTTCATCAACAGCGCAGTGTTCCCAATCCGTTCAGCGTAGTCGCTGAGATCATACCCCGAGATAAAGATGAACTTCACGTGGGGAAAACTTTCCGCAAGGCTGTCGCGGAGGGTAAATCCGTCGGTTTCAGCCATCACGACGTCACTGATTACCAAGTTAATCCCCGGATCTGCCATGAGCAGATCCAACCCTTCTGCGGCACCCGATGCGAAACCGCAATCTCGGATTCCTACTTGATGAAGTTGCTGGCAGAGGACGGAGGCCAACGTGGGCTCGTCGTCGATAATTAAAATTTTCATTGTTCAGGAGGAGTGGCCGTCAAGGTAAGAGGAAATTGTTCGAGCAAGGCAACGGGTTCCGCTCGAGAATCCTGAAGATCACCCTTAAAATAAATCCCTACCACATATCCATGGTATTGCGCATCCGCGTCTTCAGCAATTGGCATAGGATATCGTAACTCAAGAAGTTCGGGCTCTCCATCTGTCCAATTGACTGGCGGACTTATCCATTCGGACATCACGTTCGAATCCGTCTCGACGATCGATCCATCATCCCGCTGCTCGTAAAAATATACGACAACTTTGAAATCCGAAGCGTCCACTGTTTCGCTGGGAGATGCCTTAGTTGCGACACGCAGCAGTTTGACCCCGTCCTCGCCATCGGTCAGACGCGCTTCCAAAATTCCAAATACCGATCCGATGGGAATTCCAGCATCGTCCCGTAACATTTCGGATGCAGGTGCACGCGAGGCAGGACTTCGCACGGGAGCGGCACCATCTTGGACGGGAGCGGGCGCATCCATCCCGGGGACCGGTTGCCCTGTCGAAGACAGCCCTGGAGCGGGAGCACCCAGTTCGCTAAGCAGCAGAGTGAGTTGCTGATAGACTCCGGCATAATTCGGATCGGACCGAAGCGTGGGAATGCCAATTGCCCGCGATGCAAGTTCTCGGGACTCTGTCAGCCTGCCCATCTCGAAGGACACAACCGCTAATTGATACAAGATTCCGGGCTCCTCTGGAACCAGGTGATCAGCTTCCGACAACGCCGCTTGGGCAGATTCCAAATCGCCCTGAGCGCGAAGCGTATCCGCTTGCTCGAGCATTAGATTCGCACGCTCGATTACCTCAGGCGATGCAATCACAGGCAGTTCAGCCTGTGTTGTCGCCAGTGCGGGTGCGGTCGCCAGTAGCGGTTCAGTTGCTCTGGCTGCTGCCGTTTCCTGCAATGGCAATTCCCTTCGCTCGGTGAGATCAGCGATGCGGAGCGCGGGAGCCAGCGCAATTAAGGCGGCAATAGCTTGCGCAACCGCAACCGCCACCAAACAAAGCACCGCGATGCGGAGTGTGGGGTCCGAGTAAATGGAGGGAGAGGAAGCCTGCGAAGAGGTCGTCATAAACGGTAGAACGTAAAATCTCAGCCCGCCACTGTCAAACTGCAACGGACGCTCAACAAACCACTATTTTTCCTGCGGCTCCATGGGTGAGGCATCCCAGAAACGTTCAAACGCCTCTTGCCAATCCCGAGTTTCCACTTTGCGCCGGCCCGCTGCGCCCATCACAGCGCGGGACTCCGGATCCGTTGCGAGCCGCGTCATGCAATCCGCCAACTGATCCACATCCATCGCACGGGTCACATATCCATCCTCGCCATTTCCTACCAAATCCCGGGGTCCACCCACATCACTGACGATGACGGGCAACGCGCTGGCGTGAGCCTCCAAGATGACATTGCCAAACGTGTCAGTCGTACTCGGGAAGGCAAAAAAGTCCGCAGACGCGTACGCGGCAGCCAGAAGATCTCCTTGCAGGTAGCCGGTGAAGATCGCATCCGGCAGCAGCCGCTGCATCTCTTCCCGGTAGGGGCCGTCGCCTACAAAAACCGGACGAATCCGGGCGCTGGCAGGAACACGCTTCAGCGCATTGACAATGAGGTCCAGGTTTTTCTCTTTCGAGACACGACCGACGTAGAGCATCGCGACCTCACCGGGCCGCAACCCGCGCTCAGGCCAGAATTCCGGATCGCGGCGTGACGGACGGAACATCTCGATATCCAAACCCCGAGGCAGGATTCGCACGCGCTCCGCAGCGATCCCTCTCCGAATCCACATTTTCCGGTAATCTTCCGAATTCACCCAAACCACATCCAGCTGGCTGTAAAACCAGTGCATGAAGTTCCACGTCAATGTTTCCATAAACGAGTCCTCAGTGAGAATCCGCACATATTGAGGGAAATCCGTGTGATAGATCCCAGCCGTCCGGAGACCCAGCATTTTAGCGGCAGCCAGCGCCGCGAGCCCCACAGGCCCCGGTGTGCTGATAATAACCTCACCGAAATTCCCACGGGCAATGTAATCCATGATTGCCAGAATCGGCGGAAAACTCAACCTCTGGAGTTCATATTCCGGGAGTTCAAATTCTCCGACAGGTTCAAAGTTTTTCAACGGGATCCCTTGATCCGCAATATCCGATCGTGAGACAACCACCACGATATCATGCCCGGTGGCAACCCCGGCAGCGGTCATTCGTCGGATCGTCGTGGCGACGCCGTTCACGTCCTCCAACGTATCAGTGAACCATGCCCGGCGGCGATTTAGGAGCACGTCAGGCACTTGTCCGCACAGGGCTTTGCTATATCCGGCGAGACGCCCTCGAGGCGGCGCACGGAAGGCATGAAGATAGGGACTCAGCAGTGCTACAATGGGAATGAGCGGGCTGATGGTTTGAATACTCTCGATGAATTTTCCCGAAGTTATTTGCCCAATAAACTGATTGAAAAACCGAAAGCCGAGCTCATTAGCGATCATGTTTGCCATGAGAAACGCCCGCCTCTCAGGTTCATTGACGCCCTCGGTCGCATGCGCGAGCGCCGCTTTCACCTTGGGTTCCGAAAAATACCCGGAAAGTTCCTTCCAGAGCGACGCATTGCCCGGCTTTACCATTTCGAAAATTTTGCCACTGATGATTCCCTGCGCGAGGAATCCCATTTTTTCTGCAAATGTGAACTCCGTCGGATCTTTCCCCTCCATGAACCGGGAGAACATTTTCTCGATCAGTCCAACCCCTGGATCATCGGCTTTAACCGCGAACCTCGCTTTGGCAAACTGAAACGCGACGTTGTAAGTTCCGTGCGCCATTGCCAACGCATTACCCGGCTCGCCCACCGGTTGACAGTCACCGGCATTCACAAGCGCCAGAAAATCATTCACCGATGAGACAGAAGGCGTCTCAGTGAATGCCCGTGCGGGATAGATTCCGCCATGATCGTCGGAGCCACCAATCAAGACCTTTCTCCAAGGCTCATCGTGCGCTGGATCCAGTCCAGTGGCCGAAACAAAGCGCTCAATGTCGTGGGGCGATAACCTTCCGAAAGCAAACTGGGTGGACTCGCTCACGATCGTGGGATGCCGCCCGTTGAGTCCTTCAAAATGCCGGAACAACAACGCCAGCTTCTGAAGGTGCAGCGGGGTGAGATCCTCGTTGATCGCATGGAGCGGATGGGCAACCGCGTGAACAATCCCGTTTTCAGCCAGATAGCGCTGCAGATCGTAAATATTGTCCCGCAGCAACTGAATCTGCCGGTGCTGGGCCTCCGTGATCCCATAGACAAGAACGTGCACACGGCATCCATCTTCGGGAAATACGACCGACACCTCCTCGCTAATGAAGACCCCGGGCAGCGCACCAATTGAAAGACATCCCTCAATCGAGTTGTGGTCCGTGAAAGTCACAAACTGCATGCCCTGTTTCTTAAGCAGATGATAAAGCACCTCCGGATCGCTGTAACTCGCAGGAAAATCCAAGCGCCGCAGCACCCAGTCCGCCGCTTGATCGCTGAACTTAGTATAAATATGGAGGTCTGCTCGTGATTTCATGAACCTATTGAGATTGCCCGCTGGCGATTGAGCCACTGGTCATACGTCATCGGCTCTCGCACGGCAAGTGCGCGCGCGACACATCGCCGCGCATGTTCTCGGATCGCAGGGTATTTCCAGTCCGGGGGATGTAAGCCCAGCCGGATGAGCGGATTTGTTTTCAGGACCGAGGCGAGCATTTCGTTCCATGCTAAGCTCATGCCGCGACGCCAGACAGCGCGAACGCTGTAGACCAGACTCTGTGACGGGTAGGACGTCCCCGCCAGCCAATCATCGACCGAGGTGAGTCGCGTCGTGTATTGTAACCCGGTGCGCGCCACGCCCCGACCCGCTTCAGCGCCAAGCAGCCATGCAGGCGCAATAAACCCCGTTGAAGATAACCCTGCACTGCGCAACATTGCGATCCCCTCACCCGTCCGACGAAACGCTTCGTCCTCGTTCAAATCAAAGTATTCTCCCTCGCCCGCGGTGTATGCGCCCGTGATCCAGCGGGCAAGCAGGCCGTCCCCAGACGACGCCGGGCGCTCATGATAATACCCATGCAGCACCACCTCATTTCCGCATGCGGCGGCGTCCCTGAGCCATGCGCTGAAAGCCGGATCATCGTTAATTGCGCCCCGATGGTGGTGGTTCGGAACGGCCAGGTGCGAAACACAGGGAATCCCCCAGCTTTTCAAGTCGTCAGACATAGCCTCTACCACACCCCAGGTGTGTGGACTGACATCATGAATGGATACCACCAAACCGGGAATTGCCGGGGAAACAGAACGGAGCATCATTTGCATTTGATCTTTCCGTATGTTATCCATGCTG
>JBGSMR010000159.1:0-4849 GCA_041740065.1 Chthoniobacterales bacterium | reverse complement strand
GACAAGAAAGGCGGTCTGCCATGCGGGAGAGGCTTGAGGCATGGGCAAGATCAGCCGTTCTGTGCGCGGTGTCGGAGCGCATGATCGCAGAGGACCATCAGGCTCATTGCCTCCACCATGGGTACTGCCCGGGGCAGGACGCACGGATCGTGGCGCCCCCGCGCGGCGAGGTTGCCCTCTTCGCCTTCCACGGTCACTGTTTGCTGACTGCGCGATATCGTGGCCGTCGGTTTGAATGCCACACGGAAGATGATCGGTTCGCCATTGCTGATTCCTCCTTGAACTCCGCCGGATCGATTGGTCGTAGTCCGCACCCTCCCATCGACGATGCGGAAGGCGTCATTGTGTTCGGAGCCACGCAGACGGGTTCCAGAAAATCCCGAGCCAACCTCAAATCCCTTCGTCGCCGGTAGACTCAACATCGCCTTGGCGAGATCTGCATCCAATTTGTCGAACACCGGTTCTCCCCACCCGACCGGCAGGCCACGAATCACGCACTCGACAGTGCCCCCAATCGAATCGCCCTGACTCCGGACTTCTTTAATCCGCTCGATCATTCGACGCGCTGCATCCGCGTCAGGACAACGAACGATATTTTTTTCGACAGCATCAAAAGTCACCACGTCGGGATCAATGACCGCGTCGATATCATGGATCGAGCTGACGTAGGCGACCACTTCGAGCGCCGGAGCAATTGATTGCAACGCCTTTAGCGCCACGGCCCCTGCCGCGACGCGTCCAATCGTCTCGCGGGCAGATGAGCGGCCGCCACCCTGCCAGTTGCGAATGCCGTATTTCGACTGATAAGTAAAATCCGCGTGCGACGGACGGAACATCGTTTCCATCTCGCTGTAGGCTTCCGGACGGGCATCGGTATTTGGAACCATGATTGAGATCGGAGTGCCCAACGTGCGCCCTTCAAAGACGCCACTCAAAATCCGGCAGGTGTCAGACTCTTTGCGCGGAGTCACAATGTCACTCTGCCCCGGCCTCCGCCGATCCAATGCGGGTTGGATATCCGCCTCCGCGAGCTCAAGCCGCGGCGGACAGCCATCAATCACTACCCCTACGCCGCCGCCATGCGATTCGCCCCACGTTGAAACACGGAATACCTCACCAAAAATACTGCCCATAAAGTGTGGAATCTATTCTCTGGTCATTCGCTTCAAAAGAAATTTCTCAAACGAAGAGGCGCCCTATCCGCCTGCCTTATTTTGGTGAGTAGACACGGTCGCCTACAGCGGGGTTGCCGGATGCGATGTCAGCGATGAAGAATGGATGCACCCGGTCTGCGGTGGTGCGGACGGTGCCCGATTCAAAGTCATTTCCGACGGAGTTCAGGATTTCTCCCGGTGGGAGGGCGATTGTCAGTCGTGAGTCGATGAGAACGTAGCGCTCGGTGGAGTCTACCACTTTAATCGTGCCGATCCAAAGTGGTGCCTGAGCGATCGGGATGGCCGGTGTTTTCTTTTTAAAGAGCGATTGCCACCAGCGGGTGAGGATCCCCGGTCGCTTCTCTCCAATAACGACAGTGCCTTCCGGAAGGGCGCGCAGTGCAGCCTCGCGCTCACTATTTTCCACATCCGTAGTAGGAGTCTCCAGATCAGAAGTGGCGGACTCGGGACCGGCAACCTGAGTTTCTGCTGCGGGAGGTGACGGTTTGAGGAACGGGATGTTTGCACATCCGCAGATGAGGATGGCACATAGTGAGAATGCGAGAAGGCGTATGGTCATTGGGTGAGTGCGAAATTTAATCCACGAGGATTACAGTCAGATGTTTTGGACCATGAGCGCCGAGAACAAGGATGCGCTCGATGTCTCCCGTACGGCTGGGACCCGTGATGAACGAGAGGAATGCTGGTTCCTTGCCTTGATGGCTTGTTTTTGCGACAGCCAAGGCTTCCGACAAATCGGCGACGACTTGAGATCGATGGGCGATAACCACATGGTGCGGGGGAAGAACGGAGAGCGCGCGCCCGCCGGAACTCGCTGCTGTGATGAGAATGCTGCCGGTTTGGGTAACTAGACATTCGCATCCGGTGATGCCTGCGTCAGCCGACTCAAGTTCTGCGATTTGGTATCCCTTGTCGACCCAAGTGACGGGAAGACCTGCAGACAGGATGGCTGTGTGCCCGAGGGAGAATTGATGTGACGCGACTCGCCGCCAGGCTTGTTCGGTGGCAAGGATTTTCAGGGCCTCGATCAACGCAGCTTCGTTGGCGCAACGAATCACTCTTGTTTTAAGTTCTTTGGAGTTGCGTTCGAAAAGTGCAATTCGGTCTTCGAGCGATTCTGGGACTTGGGGTAGCCACTCTTGGGGAGCATGACCCGCGCCATCCGTTCCCATGGGCTGGGTTGGAAGTCCTGGCGGAGGGTTGAGGTGACGTTTTGGGGCAGGAGACTGGAGTGCTTCGCGGATCCGCGCAAGAATTCGCTCCCGGGAATCAATGGGTGCTTGTGTCGACATCGGGAGTTTTCCGGTTTTTCCAGTATTCTTTGAACGAGTATTCAGCCAGACGCGGGAAGTCGCGTGTTTTGGTCCAGTGTTGCATGGGATCCGCTGCTGTGCGTTCAACGATGGGATAGAAGAACATCCCGATGCGGCCCAGTGGGGCCGACCAGCGGTAGAGGGCTGGCCGGGTCATTAAGAAGTCAAATCCCTTCCACATCCATTTTTCCCACCATCGCGCTTTTCCTTGAACTGCATTGCGGCGGTTCTGAAGCAGGTGGTGATGGAGGTCAATCTTCACCGGACAAGTCTCGGTGCAGGCGCCGCAGAGGGACGATGCATTGGATAAATGTTTCCAGCTTTGCAATCCGCGCAGGTGCGGCGTGATTACTGATCCGATGGGCCCTTGGTAGGTCGTTCCGTAAGCGTGACCGCCGACATTTTTGAAAATGGGACACACATTGAGGCAGGCGCCGCAGCGGATGCAATGCAGTGCGTCCCGCTGTTCAGGATCGGCAAGCAATCGCGTGCGTTGGTTGTCTAAGAGGATCACGTGCATCTCCTCCGGCCCATCGATCTCCCCCGGCTGCCTCGGACCACCCAGCATCGTGTTGTAGCAAGTGATCGCTTGTCCTGACCCGGCAGTCGCCAGCATCGGCAGCAGGAGCGCGAGGTCTTCGAGTCGAGGGATGATTTTTTCAATTCCGACGATCGCAACATGGATTCGTGGCAGGGCCGTACTGAGTCTGGCATTGCCTTCGTTTTCGGTAATTGAAATCATTCCGGTGTCAGCGACAGCAAAGTTTGCACCACTGATTCCCATGTCAGCGGTGCAATATTTTTGACGCATCACTCCGCGGGCGATCATGGTGAGTTCTTCCGGTGTGAAGGCGGGCTGCGATCCTAGCTTGCGCTGAAAGACCTCGTTTATCTCCTCGCGGGAAAGGTGCATCGACGGGAACACGATGTGATACGGTGGCTCTTCGCGGAGTTGGACAATGAACTCGCCCAGGTCGCTTTCGACGACCTCCACGCCGGCTTTCTCCAACTCTGGGCCGAGATGGATTTCCTCACCAGTCATCGTTTTCGATTTGATGACACTCTTGAGACCATTCTCCTTTGCCACTCGGCAAATATAGGCATTTGCTTCAGCGCCGTCGGACGCCCAGAAAACTTTGGTGCCGCGGGCTGCTATGGCGTCGGCAAATTGGATTAGATACTTATCGAGGTGGTTGATTGCCTCATATTTCACTTCGCCGGCCAGCGATCGGGCTTCCTGCCAATTGGCAAATTTTGCTTTCTGCTCGTCGCGCTTCACGTAGTAACCACCCAGTGCTTTTTGTATCAATCTGCGATGGCGCAAATCGTGACTGACGCGGTCCGCGTCACGTGCAAACTGAGATGAAGGAGCGAGGGTGGACATTCAGAGATCAGTATTCGCTACGAGGGGAGGTCTGGCAAGGATGCTTCGGTGGTGGGGATTTTCCGCAACTTCCTTAGCGGGGCGGGGTTTCTAAAATTGAAATGACAAACCCACTCAATATGAAAAAAAACCTCACGCTTTGTGGAGCAATCGCCCTCTCCGGGCTTTTCCTCGGAACTCAACCTACCTTCGGCCAGGAAGGGCCTGCTAAACCTGACAAAAAGGGCGGAGACCCTGCTCAGCGTCTGGAGCGCATGAAGACCAACCTCGGTCTTTCTGACCAGCAAGCGGCATCTGTAAAGGAAGTGATGATCCAAACTAAGGCGGAAATGGACAAACTGAAAGCAGACACGACCCTCACGCCGGAACAGCGGAAAAAAAATGGAATGAAAGTCCGAAAGGCCTCAAAAGAAAAAATGGACGCGATCTTGACCCCCGAGCAAGAACAAAAAATGGCAGCTATGCACCGAGGGAAGGACAAATCTAAAAAATCCGAAAACTAAATCGACTGACGGTTACGGCGATCCTGCTTCACCACGATCCCCTCATAAATTCCGCCCAAGCGCGTCTCTGGATAGAGACGCGCTTTTTTTGATTTGGCGGGGCCGTCGTCTTTCGATGATGCGCTTCCAGCTGCGTGCAATCGCCTTCTGATCCAGACCACTTATGCGCCCCAGGGTTCACTGGTGCGCAGTTTCTCTCGAATCCCCTTGACGATTGAGGCAGAAAGTGGTGGAAAGTGGGGCGTTGTGGAGAGGAATGTTGCGTAAAACCTAAAAATGGCGAGGGAATCATCAGTCGGACCGATTTACTCGGGCGCTTTTAAGCGGTCGATGGACGTGAAGAACCGTGTCACGATTCCCTCGGACTGGCTTGCAGGCGACGAGAGCCAGTTTTTCGCCGTTCCTGATTCGGTATCACAGTTTCTGATAATGATGCCACCGGACGAATTCTACCAGATCGAGGCGCTCATCATG
>JBGSMR010000149.1:0-9805 GCA_041740065.1 Chthoniobacterales bacterium | reverse complement strand
GGGGTATTTCTCGGAATGCGAGAAACCGATCTCAAAAAAATCCTCGCATACACGACGCTCTCGGTGCTGGGAACACTGACGATGTTGCTGGGAATCGGCACCGAGATGGCGGTGAAGGCGTGCATGGTTTATCTCTTGGCTCACGCCTTGTATAAAGCCGCGCTGTTTATGACGGCAGGCACGGTGGACCACGAAACCGGCACCCGCGAAATCTCCGAGTTATCCGGTCTGCGCCGCGCGATGCCATTCACGACCATCGGAGCGGTCCTTGGAGCACTTTCTATGGCGGGGATTCCGCTGGTGATTGGGTTTGTCAGCAAAGAATATTTCTATAAAGCCCTGCTCGATGCAGAGGGCCCGCCATTTTTGTGGGAAGCGCTGGGAGTCGGGGCTAGCATGGTCATGGTCGCACTCGCGGCAACCGCTGGTTTACGCCCGTATTTTGGGGCACTGAAAAAAACACCCAAACACGCACATGAAGGTCCTTGGACGATGTGGATTGGACCTGTGGTTCTGGGGATTGTTGCGGTTGCGACGGGATTGTTCCCGGCCCTCGTCGGAGATCATTTACTCACATCTGCCGCTGCAGCGGTCGTGGCAGATCCCTCCTATGTCGTGGAATTGAAACTCTGGCACGGATTCAATACGGCGCTCTATCTGAGTATGCTCACGCTCTTGGTCGGCGCGGGGATTTACCTGGTGGCAGGGACCTGGCGGCGGGCCATGGCGTCGTCCTATGCCATACTGACCGCCATCGGACCGGAGAAGATTTACTTCAAGATCATCGATGGTGTGCTTGCGTTCGCAGGCTGGCAGACGCGATTTTTGCAGAACGGAAAACTTCGGAACTACATTTTAACCGTGGGCGGATTTGCAGTGCTGCTCCTCCTCTGGCTTCTGCCACGCAACACGTTTGTTCTGGATGTCGGGGCCATGGTCCCTGTTTCCCTGCTCGGTGTCACGGTCTGTGTCCTGATCATGCTGTCTGCCATCTTCGCATGTTTTGCCGAGTCTCGATTTTCGGCGATCCTCATGCTTGGAGTGGTTGGGCTCGGAGTGGCGATGCTGTTCTTCCTTTTCAGCGCACCAGACCTGGCGATGACACAAATCCTGATCGAGACACTCACGGTGGTGCTCTTCGTGCTGGCATTCTACAAGCTTCCAAATCTGCGCGAATTTTCATCCAAGGCAATTCGGATCCGTGATGCGATTTTGTCGGCCATCTTCGGCGCTGTCATGGCTCTCCTTGTGCTGATTGCATTCCATTTTGAATCCACCAACATTCCGATTTCCGCCTACATGGCTGAGAACAGCCTGCCAGTGGCGAATGGTCGAAATGTTGTGAATGTCATCCTCGTCGATTTCCGCGCACTCGATACGCTCGGCGAGATCATAGTGCTGGCTATCGCCGCATTGGGAATCCTCGCGATGCTAAAACTCCGCCCGAAAAGAACAGCGAAGCCCAAATCATGAAAACGCTGATTCTCAACACAACCAACCGGTTCATCATAGCACTGCTGCTGGTGTTCTCGGTTTTTCTCCTCCTGCGGGGCCACAACCTCCCCGGAGGAGGCTTCTGTGGCGGACTCGTCGCAGGCGCCGCTTTCGCCTTGCAGGCGCTCGCATACGGTGTGCCCTCAGCGCGGAAGCTATTGCTGGTGGATTGCCGGACATTGATTGCTGCAGGACTGGCTGTCGCTTTGGCAAGCGGTCTACTTTCGACTTTCTATCACCTGCCGTTCCTGACTGGCCTCTGGGATAAAACGCAGATTCCGGTAGTCGGAAAATTAGGGACGCCGTTATTTTTCGATGTTGGCGTGTATATTGTGGTGCTTGGGGTGGTTTCTTTGATTGTCTTTGTGTTGGCGGACGACCCTACGGACCCGGATCAGGAGGGAGTGGAACCATGGAATTAGTTCTCGCTATCACCATCGGCGTTCTTTTTTCGGTAGCGGCGTATTTGCTGCTGCGGCGCAGCGTGATCAAGATGATCTTTGGCATCGCGGTGTTGAGCCAGGCCGTTAATTTGGTGATCCTTACATCGGCTGGGTTAAAGACTGGAGCAGTGGCATTTGTGGAAGAAGGAGCTACCGCACTTGCGCCTACCGCAGCGGATCCCCTCCCCCAGGCGCTGATCCTCACAGCCATCGTGATTAGCTTCGGCGTGCTGGCGTTCACTTTGGCGATGACACAGCGGGTAGATGAAACGGTCGGCACCGACGACCTGGACGAAATGAAAAGCACAGACGTCTAATGGATGCGTTGACGTTCTGCATTATTGTTCCGCTTGCCTCGGCGCTGGCCTGCATTATGTGCTGGCGAGTGCCCGTAGCGCAGCGCTGGATTGGCGTGGTGGGCATGCTCGTCCTACTGGCAGCCGCAGTGAACCTCTTTGCCGTGGTTGCGGAGAATGGGATTCAAGCGATAACCATGGGCAACTGGCCGGCACCCTATGGCATCTCCTTAGTCGCAGACCTGACGGCGGCAATCATGGTGCTAGTCACCGCAATCATCGGGTTCACCGTGGCGGTGTATTCCGTCGCTGACATTGATGCGAGGCGGGAACGTTTCGGATATTACGCGTTCCTGCATCTCATGATTCTAGGAGTCATCGGAGCGTTTCTTACGGGCGACATTTTCAACATGTTTGTGTGGTTCGAGGTCATGCTCCTCTCATCATTTGTATTGATGACGCTTGGCGGAGAACGGGCGCAAATGGAGGGCGCGATCAAATATGTTGTGTTGAATTTGATCTCATCCGCATTTTTCCTGACGGCCTGCGGAATTTTATACGGTAAAACCGGCACGTTGAACTTTGCGGATCTCGCACTGAAGGCAAAGGATGTGATGGAGCCCGATTTACTGACCATTACGGCCATGCTGTTCCTAGTGGCGTTTGGGGTGAAGGCAGGGATCTTCCCCTTATTCTTCTGGTTGCCGGCATCCTATCACACGCCACCCGTCGCAATCTCAGCAATCTTTGCCGGACTCCTGACCAAGGTCGGAGTGTACGCGCTCATCCGGGTCTTCACGCTAATTTTTACGGGAGATATCTTTTTCACGCATGGCCTGCTGCTTGTTCTTGCGGGATTCACCATGGTGTGTGGTGTGCTGGGGGCGATGTGCCAGTTCGACTTCCGTCGGCTGTTGTCTTTTCATATTATCAGCCAGATCGGATACTTGATTCTCGGCCTGGCGCTATTCACTCCGCTAGCGCTGGCCGGAACGGTCTTGTATCTCGTTCACAACATTTTGGCGAAAACCAATCTTTATCTAATCAGCGGTATTGCTCAGCGATATACCGGAACCTTCCATCTCAAAAAAATGGGTGGGCTCTGTGCAGCCGCTCCGTGGCTGGCGCTCTTATTTTTTATCCCTGCTATGGCGCTCGCCGGAATCCCACCACTGTCGGGATTTTTTGCAAAGTTTACCCTCGTGAAGGCAAGTCTCGTCGGAGACACGCTCTTTAATCCGGGCGCGGCCATCCTCGGAGCCATTGCGCTCGCGGTGGGATTGCTTACGTTATTCTCGATGATCAAGATCTGGAATGAAGCATTTTGGAAGAAACCAGATGCTGATCATCCCGTGAATACCGCCGCGCTCACAAAAATAGAGAGTTGGTTTTTATTCACGCCCGTCGTCGTGCTTGCGGTGTTCACCGTCTGCATCGGCTTGATGCCAGAGTTCTTCTTCGATGTTGCCCACCGAGCTGCGGAACAGTTGCTCAATCCGGATGAATACATTCAAGCAGTTTTGGGAGGGCGGGAATAATGATCGGCGGCATCCATTTGTTTCTCACCTTGATTTGGGCAGGACTACTCGGATCCATCGATGTGTGGACGCTGATCTCTGGATTTTTTGTCAGCTATGCGTTCCTGTGGGTGATCTATCACAAACGAGAGGACTCCCGCGCATACTTCACCAAACCGCCGAAGGTCTTCAGGTTCTTCCTCTACTATCTTTGGGAACTCCTGAAATCCAACGTCATTATCGCCGCAGACATCCTCACTCCGACGCACTACATGAAGCCAGGGGTGGTCGCGATTCCGATCAAAGCAGAGACGGACCTGGAAATCACGTTGCTTGCAAACTTGATCACAATGACTCCCGGCACCCTCAGCCTCGACATCTCCGATGATCGCAAAACATTATATATTCATGCGATGTATATTCATGACATCGATGCCCTGCGTGCTGACATCACCGATAACCTTGAGCGCCGCGTGCTCGACATTCTCCGCTAGCCGACCATGGAATTAACACCAATCCTTCAAATCGGCTGCTGGATCGCCACCGTCCTCCTAGTTCTCGGGATGGCATTTGCATTCCTGCGTCTGCTGCTAGGTCCGTCGCTCCCGGATCGTGTCGTCGCGCTGGATGTGTTTGCGACGATGGCAGTCGGAGTGCTGGCATTAACGTCAATCACGACAGGCCAGCAAATGTTGCTGGATGTGGCGCTCGCAATGGCGATCATCACTTTCTTGGGAACCGTGGCATTGGCAATCAGTCTGGAAAAAGGGGTCTTCAAATGATTTCCATGATTGTCGCAGTGTTGCTTGTGCTGGGTGCGGGATTTATGAATCTTGCAGGGCTTGGGATCTTTCGGATGCCCGATCTTTTTACCCGCATGCACGCCTCCACCAAGGGGGCTTCCCTTGGCGTTGCATTGCTCCTCATTGGCAGCGCACTGCATTTCCAAGATCTCGCGGTCGCGACCAAGGCGTTGATCACGGTCACGTTCATTTTCCTCACGGCACCGGTCGCAGCCCACATGCTTGGGCGCGCGGCTTACGCGAAAAAAGTCGAGCTTTGGGAAGGATCAGTCATCGATGAAGGGCGCGGACACATCGGCGCAGACCACGTGGACGAACTTCAGGAGACCGATCCGAAGCCGGAAAAAACAATCAAGCCGTAATCGCCGCTCGGGCATCACCGCCCGACTTCTCGAGGTAATAATCATATCCGCCGGGATACGGGATCACTTTACCTGAGCGTACATGGAGCACCTTGGTGGCGAGTTTTCGGATAAAATGTACGTCGTGTGATATGAAGACGAGCGTGCCTTCGTAATTCTGCAATGCCAAGATGAGCGATTCGACGCTGTGGATATCCAAGTGCGTGGTGGGCTCATCCATGAGAAGCAGGTTGGGTGGATCGACCAGAAATTTGACCAAGTTGAGTCGGCTTTTTTCGCCCCCGCTCAACACCGTTGTTTTTTTATAAATATCGTCTTTCTTAAACAAAAACGACCCCAGCACGCCACGAGCTTCCTCTTCGCGCAGGGTGGGAGCACTAGACATCACTTCTTCGAGGATGGTCTTTTCCGGGTCCAAGCTATCCGAGCGGTGCTGACTAAAATACCCGATCTTGGAATTGTGGCCTTCGCGGCGCTCTCCTTTTTGGAATTCCTGCACACCAGCTAGAATTTTCAAAAGGGTCGATTTTCCGGCCCCATTCGGCCCGACCAAAACGGTCCGCTCACCACGCTCGATGGAAAGTTCCAAATTTTCGTAAACTTTGTGTTCGCCATATGCCATGTGGATTCCTTCCAACAGCAAGGACCGCTGCCCACCGCGCGGCGGTTGCGGGATCTGAAACCGGAACGGCTTTTTCGGAGGCAGAGGTTTTTCGACTTTTTCCATCCGCTCGATCTGCTTGATCTTGCTCTGGGCCTGAGACGCCTTGGATGCAACAGAGAGAAAGCGATTAGCAAACTCCTGCAACCCTGCGATCTCCTTCTGCTGGTTTTTGTAGGCTGCGGATTGGCGTTCGTAATTTGCCTCCCGCTGGACCTCAAACGCGCTGTAATTTCCCTTATATTCGAGGAGGCGTTGATCAGCGATTTCGAAGACGACCTCAACGACCTCATCCATAAACTGCCGATCATGCGAAATCAGAAGGATGGCACCCGAGTAGGTTTTCAAATAATCTTGCAACCAGAGCAACGTCATCAGATCCAGATGGTTAGTCGGTTCATCGAGCATGAGGAGGTCTGGCTCCATCACAAGCAATCTTGCGAGGTGGGCACGCATCACCCAGCCACCACTCATCTCCCGCGCACGGCGGTTGAAATCAGACTCTTTATACGCGAGACCGGTCAGCATTTTTTTTGCCTTAGCCTCAACCTGGGGATCATTCAAGGCATCAAATTTCGCCTGGGCTTCATAATACGCGGCGCAATCCACATCCCCCTTCTCCTCTAAAGCGCGCAGCGTTGCCTCTATCCCGGTGAGCTCTCCCGCCCGGCCGGTCGCAATATCAAGGACGGTTTCTTCTCCCACGGGTTCGCTTTCCTGAGGCAAGTATCCAACCATCGTCCATTCATCCCGTTGTAAATTCCCGCTATCTGAATCATCCTGTCCTAAAATGATAGAAAACAACGTAGATTTTCCGGCGCCATTCGGGCCGACAAGCGCGACACGCTCCCCGTAATTGACCTGCATGGAGGCGTCTTCGAACAGGGTTCGTCCGGCGAAAGTTTTTTTGAGTTTGCGAATGGTAAGCATGAAATTCCGTGGTCTGAATGGTGAAAGCCGACAACCATCGCCATCATCGGCGCAGATGGCAACCCATTCGCGCTGGGATTGTGAAATCTTCCACTTTCTGAAACCCTCGCGACCGGCATGAAAATCGGCCTTCAAACTTGGGGAAGCGAGGGTGACGTGCGCCCATTTGCGGCGCTTGCTGCGGGCTTGACCCGATCCGGGCACGACGTAACGCTTGTAGTTACGGAGGTCGCTGAGCGTGATTATTCCCAGCTTGCCGCGCGGCATGGCTTTCGCGTCCGCATGGTCGGGTCGCCGGTGTTAAAGACTCCCCGTGAGTTCGTGATATTAGGAACGGCACTCTTGCTGGCCACACATCCGGCTCTCCAGGCTCGCCTGTTATTTTCCAGAGCACTTCACCCGGTCATGCCGGAGATTACTGCGGCGGCTTTTGACCTAAGTCGAGACTCCGATCTGGTTATCGGTCACTTCGCGCTCCATCCGGTGCGGGCCGCAGCGGAGTGTAACGGGATTCCCTATGTGTCGGTACAATTGGTCCATGGGTTGGTGCCCAGCCGGCTCCGCAACCCACCCGGATTTTTTGATCTCGGCCCGTCTTCCTATCCTACCGCATGGAAACTAGCCCGGTGGGCCATCAATCGGATCGCGCTACGGAATGTCAATACGCTCCGCCGCAGCCTCCAGCTTCCAACGGCAGTCGACACCATGCTGCATTCGTGGGCATCTTCGACGTTGAACCTCATCACCGTGAGTCCGGCTATATTTGAGCGTCCCGCAGATTGGGCTCCGGAGCATGTGGTTTGCGGGTTCCTCGACTTCCAGGCGGAGGCGGTCATCGAAACAATGCCTGCGGAATTGGCGCATTTTCTGGATATTGGAGCAGCTCCAGTATTTTTTGGTTTTGGCAGTCTTGTCCCAACCAGCCCGATGCTGCTCAAGCAGACGGTAAGCCTCTGGACGCGAGCGGCGGCTGCTGCAGGCGTCCGCGCGGTGATGCAGCTTCCAGAGGCACTCCTCGGACCATTTGTGAGTTCCGATACGAATTTTTTTGTGGGTCGGGTCCCGCATCGTGCTTTGTTTCCACGCTGCGCGGTCATTGTGCATCACGGCGGCTCGGGCACCACTCAGGCAGCCCTTCTTGGCGGCCGTCCATCCGTCGTCGTCGCTCACGTGGCGGACCAATTTCTTTGGGGCGACGAATTGGTGCGGCTCGGTGCCGCCAGTGCCTCGCTTCGCCGCCTCACGATCCGGTCGTCATCGTTGGCGCGGGCGATCATTGCCGCCCGGACTCATCCTCGCTTTACTACGAGTGCGCGCGTGCTTGGCGACAAAATGCGCAACGAGGATGGCGTCGCCGCGGCCGTGCATGCGATCGAGTCCATCGAAATTCGAAAGAGCAAGTAAGAACGGGCTGGCATCGTGCCAGGATCAGTCTACCTTTCGCGGACATGAAGCGATTAATAGTCTCGGCGATTTGTATGGCTTGCATTGCGACAATTTCTGGTCAAAGCATCCGTCTCAGCGACTCGCAGGCGCGCACGATTGGCCAGAAGATCTGGAAAAACGAATGCGCAGGCACGGTCGATGGATTGACTTCCTGGAACAAGGGTGAGGATTTTGCATCGTTGGGGATTGGACATTTCATTTGGTACCCCGAGGGAAAACGCGGCCCCTTCGAAGAAAGCTTTCCCAAGCTGGTGGGATGGATGGCGTCCAATGACGTGCCGATGCCGGCATGGATCGCAAAAGGGGGAGCATGCCCATGGAAGACGCGGGCCGAGTTCATGGGCGATTTTCAATCGAAGCGAATGATCGAACTCAGGAAGTTCCTCGAAACCACGGTGCCGTGGCAGGCACGGTTTGCAGCGCGGCGCCTCGAAAATGCCCTGCCCAAAATGAGTGCTGCGGCTCCCGCTGAATCCCGTGAAAAAATCCGCACGAATTTTTACCGCGTCGCCGAGGAACCCCTGGGAATGTATGCTCTCATCGATTACGTGAATTTTAAAGGCGAGGGCATTTCTCCGACGGAACGATATAACAACCAAGGATGGGGCCTTTCCCAAGTGCTTGAATCGATGAAACCCGGCCCCCCCCTTCCGTCGTTCTCGAAAGCTGCGGAGCAGATGCTGACGCTTCGGGTGAAAAATTCGCCGCCTGCCCGCAATGAAGCAAAATGGCTGCCTGGTTGGCGTAACCGCTGTGCAACGTACGCACCCTGACCGATGACCCATGACGCGATCTGCGAAGTCCTCGAGAACATCGCCCGCCTGCTCGAAATCAAAGGTGAAAACCCATTCAAGATTCGCGCTTATGTGAATGGTGCACGTACGATTGAAACCACGTCAGCGGACCTAAAAAAGCTTGCCGCCGAAGACCGCTTGGGAGAACTGGATGGGATCGGCGCAGCGCTTGCGGAAAAGATCAAAACACTCATCGATACTGGTGAACTCCCGTTTTACAATCAGCTGCGCGAAGAATTTCCGCCTGATATCTTGACGTTGTTCGAGCTCCAAGGGTTGGGGGCGAAGAAGATCAAGATCCTGTGGGACCAGCTTCAAGTTTCATCCCTCACTGCGCTTGAGCGCGCCTGCTGCGATGGCCGCGTCGCGGCGTTGGATGGGTTCGGCGAAAAATCTGCGGCGAAGATCCTTGATGCCATCGCCCACCGGAAGCAGAACGTCGGGAAGTTTACCCTCGGCGAAGTGACCGCGCTCGCCTCCACTTTGCTTGATGACCTTCGATCTCACCCGGACGTGATACTGGCAGATGTTGCGGGCAGCTTCCGACGCGGCAAAGAGATCGTTCACGACTTGGATTTACTGGCATCGAGCCGCTCGCCACTAGCTGTGATCGAGGCGTTCACGTCGCACCCGCTTGTCGATTCAGTAATTGCCAATGGACCAACCAAGGCGAGCGTCCGGTTGCAAAACGGCCTGCAATGCGACCTGCGTGTCGTGGCGTCCGGGGAATTCCCGTTTGCGTTGAATTATTTCACCGGAAGCAAAGAACACAACGTCCGCCTGCGGGCCCGGGCGTTGGATCGTGACTGGTCACTTAACGAATACCGATTTTCCACGACCACACCGGAAGCCGCTACACCACCTCATATCGATCAGGAGAGCGATATCTATCGTGCGCTGGGACTTGATTACATTCCTCCAGAACTTCGTGAGAATCTCGGAGAGTTTGATGCCGCAGAGATTGGCACACTTCCAGAGCTGATCGATTGGCACAACTTGCGCGGGACATTTCATGTGCACACGACGGCGAGCGACGGGCGGGCGTCACTTCCTGCCATG
>JBGSMR010000091.1:0-3782 GCA_041740065.1 Chthoniobacterales bacterium | reverse complement strand
TTTCGTTTTGGAATCGGACGCTGTGAATGCCGCCCGGGAGCGCATCCTTGCAAGCTACGGCGTCCGTGCAGAGCAACACCTGATCGAATGAACTTCCGCCCGTTTCTCATGTTTCAATACGTAGTTCCACTTGCACTCGCGATCAGTCTCGTGGGTCCAGTTTTTGCCGGCACAACTCCACCGCCCTCCCATCGCGAGCAGATATCTAAACGTCTGAACGCACCCGTGGAAGCGACATCGCTAGTACGCGTTAATTCTACCAATCAGAACTACCAATTGCTCCGCCCATGGACCAAACGTTCCCCATTTACCCGACGAGGAACCGGTGTCGTCCTTGCTAACAACCGGATTCTCGTTACCGCAGAACTCGTCGCAAACTCAAACTTCATCGAATTGGAAAACCCGGAGACTCAGGGCCGCACCCCGGCGACCGTCACTTTGGCGGACTACGAATCCAATCTTGCGATCCTGACTCCATCGAACCCTGGATTTCTTGATGGTGCTCCGCCGATCGGACTAGCAAGCGAACTTACAGTGGGAGCCCGAGTCGAAGTCACTCAATTGGAGCAAACTGGTAGTTTGGCAAAAACACCGGGCACAATCACCACGATTTCCCAGGGCACTTATCCCACCGATGGCACAGCGTTACTGCTTTATCGCGTAAGCGTCCCGCTGCAATATAGAGATAACAGTTTCAACCTACCTGTATTTGCCGGCGCCGACTTGGCCGGCCTATTGATGCGCTACGACGCGCGCACCCAGACAGCTGAACTCGTGCCGTCCACGGTCATCCGGAGTTTTTTGAAGCGGGCAGAGTCCTTCCCATACCAAAGTTTCCCCCGCCTCGGCGTCGCCATGGCCCCCAACCGTGATCCAAAATTTCGGCGCTTTCTAGGAATGAAACCCGAGCAGTCGGGCGTGTATATTTCCAGCGTCGTCCCAGGCAGTGCCGCCGCGCAAGCAGGGATTCAAAAGGGCGACGTCATCATGTCCATCAATGGGCAATCACTGGACGACGATGGAAACTACGTCCATCCACTGTATGGAAAAACTGCATTTGCGCACTTCATCGCAACCGAGCGCTTCCCTGGCGATATAATCAAAATACGACTGCTGCGCAAAGGTGAGGAAATATCTCTCGATGCAACGCTTGCTCCCCGGGATCCGACCCAGATGATCAGCGAACCCTTCTCAGTGGATCGTGCGCCAAGGTATTTCATCCTCGGCGGCATCGTCATGCAGGAGCTTTCCCGGGACATTCTCAAGGAATGGGGCGGTGACTGGCAAAAAAATGCACCTCAGCGCCTCGTCTTCCTCGATGAGTTCCAAGATGAACTTCCCGAGGATCGGGGGAAGATCATATTCATAAGCCAAGTCCTTCCCAGCAATGCGACCATCGGATATGAAGATCTCGGCATGAGCGTCGTTGAGTTTATCAACAACCATCCCATCCGCAGTTTGGAAGATGCCATTGAGGCGGCGAAACATCCCATTGATGGTTTCCATTATATTCGTATCGACACCGATCCCCGAATCATCATTTTGGATGCGAAAGAAGCCGCGGAGGGTGAGGAGTCTCTTAAAGAAACTTACGGTATTCCGGCATTCGAGAGACTGTAGCGTCGGAGGGAATCTGCGAAATCGCGACTGCTATTTGTCCGGATTAGTGAGCATTTTTTCGATTATCTCATGAGAGAAATGCAAAATTGCCACCACCGTTCCACGACGCGCTGGTTCCTCTGTGTGTCGAGGCTGCTGCTTACATTGTTGCCGGCAATACCCTTATTTTTAGTGGCTGATGCTCATGGAGCTATTCAACGGCTGAGTGTACCACCGCGCCTGCAATGGAATGCGAACTTCGGGTATTGCGGGGAAACGAGCTTCATCAGCGCGGGCCTAGCTCATGGCCAATATTGTTCCCAATATGAAGCCCGTCGGTTGGCGTCCCCGGGCGTACCACAATCGCAGCCCGACAGCCAACTCCTCCTGGGAGTCAATGATCGAGCGGCAGCTGCAGCCATGCGATTGCAGACGGTGTCTTGGAACTCCTCGCGGCAGTCGAAATCCCGAGATTTCCTCCAATGGACGAAAGCGCAGGTCTTGGCCGGCAACATTCCTATCATTGGCGTTTTTACAAATGAATTCCTATTCTATGACGATAGGAACCGGAACGCAGGCGATCCGGAGTATGATCACATTGTCCCGGTCACTGGTATCCAGTCCGCAGGACCCATCAATCGCTTATCGAAAACATTCTGGGGATCCGATCAGGTGATTTTCAGCGACAATGGCCTCTGGGATCCATCCGGAACTCCGCCGTTCATTTTCAGCTATCGCTTCGATGTGTTCCCGCGGACTAGGTCCGCCGCCAACGCCCCCAACGGACCAATCTACTCGATCAATAAAACAGGATCAAATTACGGAATTGCCGTCACTGGCGTAGCTGACCGCAATAAGGAAACCGTCCCCGTAAGCATTCAAACAAATATCAACTTCGAGAGCCCCGTCATGCGCGAGGGCTCCAATGACCAACCTGCGCCATCGCCTTTGGAGCTCACCGTTACCGTTTCATTGCCCGATCAGGCCAGAGCGTATGTGCTCTACCGATACGACGCTTTCGAGAAAGTGCCCGAAGCACAATTTAATGCGCATGCCGATCAGGCGGTGCAATCGTGGCAAATCCCACCCCAGTCGGGACCAAAATTTATGTTAAATCTAACAATTGCGTCGAACGAGTCAGCAATTTTTCGAGCAGTCCGAGCCACCGCTCGATAGAAAATGTATGGCCTTGTTGGCGTAGGCGAGAATCGGCATTTACAATCTCAGCGCGAAAGCAGAGAGTCACCGCATGGGCGATAAATCTCCGAAGGCAAACCAGAAGAAAACTTCTCAAAAAGAGTCTAAACAAAGCAGCACAAGCAAGAACAAAAGCAACGCCGTAGCGGCGAAGCAGGCCGCCGGACAAGCCAAAAAGAAGTAACCGGTCTTCCGGTTACCACCCGTCGGATTACATTCCGAAAATAGACGGAGCGCATCCGAATTTCGGAAGGCCCAACATCCTTTCGTTTATGGAATCGTACTCGTCTGGTGTGTTTGAGATGGCAGCCCGCTTACTTCTAAAAAGTGTGCCAAATTTATAATTAAGGCGAATCCAATCGGTGGTTTCCATCACCCTGATCGTGTCAGCCAATCCGATTGCTCCGGAGAGAGGAGACGTCCGTTACGAGGGAACAAGACAATGTCATTTCCTGCGTATTGACGCGATCCTATCAATGTCGCGTATTTTCCGCGATTACAGGCGGCAGCCCGGCGTGGGGCTTGCGCCAGCGAGCGGAAGAGAGTCCGGCTCGATTTCGCATTTTTAGGCATTCCCCCTCTAACATTCAGAACCTTGACCAATTTGGTCGTTGAATGTACGGTTTCCGGTTTTATGTCTTTAGAGAAATTCAATCCGGACGTGATCCACCGTAAGGCGGAAGAGTTCGAACAGGCCTCGGTGGAGGAGATTTTGGCATGGGCTTGGGAGACCTATGGCGACCGGGCGGGGATTGGCACGAGCTTTCAGGGAGCCGGATTGGTTGTGATTGATACTGCGGTCCGTTGTGGTTTCAAATTTCCGGTTTTCACTATTGATACGGGGTTATTGTTCCCTGAAACCTTGGAATTGAAACGGCAGCTGGAAGATAAGTTCGGCTTGCGCATTGAGTCGCTTCATCCTGAGCAAACGGTGGAGGAGCAAGCAGCCGTGCACGGTGAAGCGCTCTGGACGCGCTCTCCCGATC
>JBGSMR010000074.1:0-8421 GCA_041740065.1 Chthoniobacterales bacterium | reverse complement strand
TTTTTCACATAGATCTTTGGAAGTTTCCCTCAAGCCATTTATTAACAACGTTTAACGAATCTCTCGCTCAGCCTGCCGATTCCAAGAATCAAGCAGCAATTCTGCGCTTTTTGCGTTCTACCCGCCGATTGAGACGACGATTTTTACCCCTGCGCGCCATGCGTTTTTGCAGTGATTTTCGGAAATTCCTACTGCCGGAGAACGGAATCACTTGTCGCCCAGCTGTCTGCTCAAAATACAACCACAGCTGTTCTACCACTTCTTTGGGCGGAGCTGCACATGGATCTTTGCCGTGGCGGTTTCGTTGCGCAGCCTGATCGGTTTCCTTCCAGAGATCCGCCAGTTTGTGGGATTCGAACACTACCCTCCCGAGCGAATTGAACTCAATTGATCCAAAGGATTGAAGGCCAGTTGCGAACAACTTCGCCCCGAAAATTGGGGACACTGACAGCGCGAACGGATCCTCGACGACTAACGGGTCGCTGATCTCGATCTCACTGGTATCGATGCGAGTGATGAGCGTCGCGTCCTTGCGCCGCTGAATCTCTGATTTGTTCGCTTCGATCAGCGCGATTTCAGATGCGAATGAATTGATCTTCTTTACGATGATGTACCAGGGCGTTACTGGCTCGATTCCCTGCAGACGGAGAAAATCTCCTTCTGGATCACGGGAGCGCTTTCGCGTGATTGCCTTTGGAGCTGGTGATTTCTGTTTCAGTGCCGAGAGCTTGAAAGGCTTCGGACCTCGTTCGGGTAAAGCGCGAGGTGCGTAGTGGCTCAGCAGCAGTAAGAGACAGTACATAAATACCACCCGCTCCGTACCACGGGACAGTGCCGCGTGTTCGGCCGCAAAGCGCGGCCAAATGTGCACCCACGACGATTTGAAGAATGCGTTTACAATTACCGCCAACTGAATTTGCCGCTTTCGAGATAAATTTTTCATCTCAATGATATCTGTAGTTCCGATGCCATCGTCAACGTGGCCACCGGGAGCGGACAACGGCGGATTGCCGCAATGGATATGCCGCTCGATTAAGTCCGTTGCGGCTCGAAACAGACTCCCTCTAAAGAATTACACACGTCTCTTCGTCGCCCACACATGCGATCTCCGAGACATTACGCGGGACATCGATCCGCCTAAGCGTAGCGGTGAAATGCTGACGGGGTTAAACTCCGCCGGAGGACTCAGCGCAACGTAAGCCTGCTCGATAAGCTGAGCCTATCCAGATCCAGGAATGCCCGAGCCTTGAGATCCTCGATATTAAATCTACGGCAGCTCGTTTATTGTGCTGCTTGTGGATGTTTTTGCGGCATCCAGCCTGCGACGAGGGGACGCCAGCACAAGTAGGTAAAGAGTGTCTTGTTCGTTGATGGGGCAGCTTCTTTAACTCCGTTAGCCCAATGAGCGGATATTCGCTGGTGCCCTCGTAAGCCTACCGCAAAGCCGGACCAGAAGGCACAACCGAACCAAACTTCGGGTATTGGCCACGCCCCCAAAGCTCCTCTCCGATATGAGCCGATCGGCTTCACCCTTGAGCCGTCGCGAAATTGTTGCAATCGAGGACACCTTCGCCAGACCATCGATATGCTGTTAGCGCTCCGCCCAAGACTACGCTGTAATCCAAGCAGGCTACATTCGGAGCCAAGAGTTCTCGCTTGCTCTCTGGTGGCAGCCAGTAGTGGCCGAAAAACACGGGAGGTGCGTCGGTCGGGTATCCTACATTTGCTGAAAGAAGTTGCCCCGCGATAAGAAGCTTCGACGAATGATGGGCACTTTCTCGTTCTTCGTAGATGGCTACAACGACAGCCCTGAGGAACTCTACTCGATCCAATCCGTGCGTGATTTTTTCGCGAAGCTTCACGGACACTGGCCGTATTGGTTCTATTTTGCAGACTTGCGAAGCGAATCGCTGCAAATCGTGACGGCGTGCCTCCTCCAAAACGTCAGTGCCCGGAAAATCGTTGGCGAGCCCATGGCAAACGTCCAACTCGATCCCATGGAACTGATCCAATTCGTTTCCAAGGGTTTTACCCCGATGAATCAGATGTGCGAGAGAGCGAACCTATCCGAGCACGCCATCTGGCAGCGAACGGGTGAAATCTTCCGCTACTACGGCCTCCCGTTCGATGTGCCTCCGCCGTTTCGGTAGTCTGGTGAAGTAGCCAACTGGATGCTCGGCGGAGATGCCGTATAGTCAGCCTGCTGGCGAGATAACACCAGATTTCATGGATTTCTGCAGCTTCCCGCCATCGGAAGTGTGCGCAAACCACACGTCTTGAGCCAGACTTGCGACATACTCGTTGCGGATGATTGCAAGCTCTGCGGTGATGCGGGATTGGCTTGCGGTACAGGCGGAGAGGACCAACATACGACCGTCAGAGAGTGGCATTCTCCAATCAGCCGGGATCCGACTAGGGAGATTGCGGGCGGGGCAGATGATGATGGGGGAAGTGCCACGCAACAGGATGTTGAGGCACTCGGTTTCAATGGGTGAATGGAAGCCACTGATAATGCAGCGGCCTTCTTCGCGCCAGCGGGCGGCTTGATCGTAGGTGGGGAGGATGACGCTGCCTGGGCTCTTGGTGGAGGCGAAGAGGGCGGTCTTTGGCAAATTCAGGAGGTGGGGATTGCCGAGAAAATGGAAGATCGGCTTTTGAGCAGCAGATTCGGCGAGGGATTGCCAGGAGCCAAGCTCTACCGTAGCGGTGCCATCGCAGGGAACGAGTTGGACGTTGCCTTCCTCGATCCAAAACACCGCCTCTTGATGGAATCTCTGTCCCCATGAAATCGCTTCTTCGGGAGACTGGAAAAGAACCCCAAATCCCGGCTCCGCGTGGGAGAAATCCGGAGAGCCGCCCGTCACGGGAAAGATGAAATGGTTTTCCGCGGTGAGGGCACTGCGAAGCGTATCGGTAGCTTGTTGGTTTTCCTCCTTGGACACGGTGCGTCCATTGGGGTTGCAGGCGGTGACGACGCCAAAGCATGCGGGCAATCCGGCTGCCGGGAGTTCGGCGCGGAAGCGGACCTCATGGTAGCCTGGGTTCATCCTTATGATTCGTTTTTCTTGAGCCAAGCGGTCCCCAAGGGCGAGATTTCCCAGACTCCTCGAGGGCTGTTGTTCTTCATTCGCCCGTCTTCGTTGACCATTTTGTTGCGCGCCCACTGCGCGGTATTGCGCCAGCGGATCTGCTTTGCGTTGGATTCGTGGGGCTCGTAGTCCTTGGGTTTGAGGACGGGTTTCATTTTTTCGCCGAGGCGATCAAGAACCTCCTTGGTTTTGCCCTTTCCGCCCATTTCCTCCAAGACTTCCAGCAAGGGTTTGCAGTAGGCGAAATCGGGCGTGATCTGGCCCTTTTTCGATTTCCCGAAGAAGCGCTTGCTGACGATCTGCTGGACCTCTGCGGTGGCTTTGTCCCTCAGTTCCTCCAGCTTCAACCACTCCTCTCCCAAGTCATTGACTTTGGCGCGAAATGCGGTGAGCCGTTTGGCGAAGTCGATCACCGCCTGTGCGGTATCGTAGTCGCCCACCTGCATGGCTTGTGAGCCCTCTGTGTTGATCCGTTGGACTTCGGCTTCGAGAGAATCCCCGAGCAGGTGCAGGGCGGCGGAGACGTCGTCGGTATCGGGCGTGGGTGGATCTGGGGGTTTCACGACAGTTGACCTCCACAAGGTTCTGGCCAGATCAAGTTGGAGAGCGCGAAGAGGAGCTTCTGCCGCTCTTCGATTTCTTCGGGACCGAATTTTCCCAAGGGTCTAAATGACAGACCGTGCTTTTCGACGAAGCGGGTGAAGTCGAGTTTGCTCTTGTAGCTATCTTCCCTGAGAGTCTCGTTCCAGAGCAGGGTGTTGGCGTAGGATTTGAGTTTGACCAGATACGGTTCGTTACCGCTGGATATGTTGTCCTGGCCGCGCAGGAGGAGCGTGGCGCCAAGACGGTTGCGCTCTTGTTCAAAGCGCTCTTGGTCATTACCGAAGAGGGCGCTGTTGTCGTCATTGCGAGCGATGATGTGCTCGATGTGGAACCCGTTCACTGATCCCTTGCTGGTCACCAGCTTCTCCAACGTGTAGCGCATTTGTTGTTGGCTCTTTTGTGCGAGGAGCATCTCCACTCTTGCGAAAAAGTAGCGAGTGAAGCGGGTGTTCAGTCGGTCGATGGACATGGGTTTAAAGAGCGTATAGGTGAACGCGTTTAGGTCCGGAATGCCGCGCCTCTTTATCAATTCCTCGATGAGGTGCCGATGAAAAATACCCGGGATCTCCGCCGCAGGCTTGCTGCGGATTTCCGTGCTAATCTCGAAAAGGCGGTTGGTGTATTCGTTGGAGTCGTAGGCGCCTTGCAGTTGCAGCAGGGAAAATAGGCGGTCCAACCCGACGGAGACGGCTTGAATTTTCTCCGTTTCTTCGGGGTCATCTACATGGCAGGCCGATAGGACCAGCAGGAACTGGTTAGATTGCTCATTGAGCCGGTTGCAGAAGACGGCGGGAAATTCGTCAGCCGCTTCTCTCGTTGCTGCCCACAGGCGACAGTAGAGCTGGGTGTAGTAGCGAAAGGGGCCTTTGAGGAAGGCTTTCACTTCGACAGCATTGTGGTCGAGCTTGAGGACTTCGTTCATGTCCGACTTGAAGATTTCCCGATGGTAGTCGCCGTCGAAGCGTTGGCCCGCCTTGCGGGTGTCGGCGTATTTGGCCTTCAACCAGTAGCGGAAGAAACTGTCGATTTCGTCATCATGGTAGCCGTTCACAGCCTGCAAGCGCTCCTCCCACAGTTCGTTGAAATTGCCGCTTTCCAATTCGAGCTTGTCGATCTGGCCGAGGAGCTTTCCTTTGAGGATCTCGTAGGGCTTGAGCCGCACTCCGCGGTCGTTGATGACCTCGAAAACCATGGGGACATGGGTGGTCTCTACAGACAAATTGATCAGCACCAAACGAAACAGGAGGTAGTAAACGAATGTGTCGAGCTGATGCTGGGTCGTCAGTCGCGCGTCCAGTTCTTTGCTGATAAGCTGGTAGTTCTTTACCATGTTGGCTGCTGTGATACCGCTGCTGATATCGATGGAGGAGGGGTCGCATCCATCCATGAGCCCTTCCAGCACCTGCAGGTGGCGGACGTGGTTCATCCAGAACTCGTGCTCAGTGCCAGAGTAGCCTGCTATCTTCCGCTCCAGCCACTTTTCGGTTTTGGATCCGAAGGTCTTCGCCAACGACAGTAGCTTGAGCAAGACAAGGGTGAGCGTGGTGAGCCGCTGCTGCCCGTCCACCACAAAGACTCTCCCTCCAACGATGTTGGTCACATAGGTGTTGAGGTAATACCATGGGTAACGAGCGTTGATGTTTTCGGTGCTCGGCTCCAGATCCCCGTGCTTGGCGTAAGCCTCGTCGAAGGCGTAGAAGACGTCGTCGAGCAGTCGCTTCACGGGCTCCTCTGTCCATTTGTAATCGCGCTGGTAGAAGTCGATAAAGTAGACCGTGGTGGAAAATGTGCGGTCGAGGTTTTGTTTGTCGGGTTGGATCTCCATAATTTGTTCTTTGCAGCAAGCAGCGGCTTTGGCGTTAGGTCGGGGGCAATCATCGCAGTCACGCCGGAGGCGATTCTTTTTCCTGCTCTGGCGCAGCGTCGTGCTCTTTCAGGATGCGTGAGATTTCATCTTTGCCGAACCGATCCTCGATCAGTTTTCTGAAATCCTTGTCCACGAAAGTCGCGTAGGTGATCTCCTTGTAGTCGATTCTGATTGCGGGATCGAAATCGGTTTTGACCTTCTCCAGCTCTTGCTGGATGTCTTCGAAGAACAGCCGTTTGACGTCGGCGTCACTGAGGGTGGCATTGATATGGCGGGAGGCCCACTGCGGCGGTGGGTTGGTCTTGAGCGTTTCGGTGAGTGCAGCCAGCAACTCGGCGGCGATTTCTCCGGTGCGAGTCTTGATCTGCGATTGCACGCCGTTGCGGTAGAGCTCCATGCGCTTGCGCAGCCGTGCGATCTCCTTTTCAAACGCCGCCACGTTCCGCCGCAGGATGAGAGCACGGTTCTTGCCTGCCTCGATGATGTAGAGCTTTTTGATGCGATTACGTTCTTTATCGACGCTCAATGGTCCGAATTTCTCTTTCGGACGATTCGGATCAGGCACAGCGTCTTCTCCCACGAAGGGTATTTCGACCGTCAACGAATCATTGTCCGAAAAAAGGCGATACCGGCTGGCTAGTCGTTCGGTGACTGCCTCGTCTCGGATTCCGAAAAGTTTCGCATCAAGGCGCAGCGTTCGCGTGCTCAACTTGTAGCTCTCGATCTCAAACTCGACATACTGCAGCATTGAGCTGAACACGCGCTCCACGCGGGCGATATTGAAATCCTTGGCCGGGCGTGCGGCCAGATCCATTTTGACGGCAGTGACCATCTGCGCGTCGATGACATCCTTACCCACTTCGAGCGTTGCGTGACCGTCTTCCCCGAGCGCACAGGCATCGGCGAGAGATTGGGGTAGCTCAGCCTGCAACAGGATGGCATTGGGTTTGTCGGCTTGTCGATTCTCAGTCTCGATGGACTCCGCCGTTGGGCTGTAGATCAAGGTAGTCTCGTCGGCAATCAAGAGGCCGATGCGAATGCCGGGATGGTGATTGACTGTGAGGCCATGCCGGGCTGCTGCTGCTTGAAGCATTTCCATGCCCTTGAAGTCCTTGTCACCGTATCCCAAGCGAGAGACCTCTGCGTCCACATCCAATACCAGATGGATGGCGGAGGGCGGCACGATTGTCATGGCGTTTGCCAATGCGTCGGCTACCGGAGGCCGCAATCCAGGCGCGATGAAGACCAGACGATTTTCAGCCCGCCCGATGGTGTCCACCAGAACCGCATCGTTGACGCTTAGAAAAGTGTTGCTCATGCGTCCGCCACCGCGCTCCTGTTTGCGAGGTCTTTCATGCCGTAGTTCACAACGATATTCCATTCCATTACGGAGTCGTGACTCGCCGACCCACTGGGTGTTTCGTCGGGATAATCCCTGTTGAAGATGATGGCCGAATTCACGAGGCAGAAGAACCAACGAATGGCGGTGTGCTATTTTTGTAATGGCTATCGAACTCCTTCGGGTTAGACAGCTTCTCAACCAAGAAGTCCACCCACGCCGGGGTGTAACCATAGTCTTTGTGGAGCTTGTCGTAGACGCAATAGCGCGAGTCAGTTTTTTCAGGGTTCGGATCTCGCCCCGGCGGACGAATCTCGTATCGCCGCCAGCAACTCGCATGGATGTTGAGATTGAAGCGATCCGACTCTTTCCTCCCGCGTGGAATCTTTGGATTGCCGAGTGCAGTCTGCACCCTCGCCACGACTTCACTGGCTTTCATGAGATTGGGATTTGCAACCGGAACCTCCTTGAACTTCACCATGGCTATGAGGTGGGCCATCTTGTTTTGCTGATCCTCAGAGAGCTTGTCGTAGTGGATGAACTGAATGGGCAGGGCCTGAGCGCTGTTGTGATTCGCAACCTGAATCAAGAACGCCTTAAAGGAATATTTGCCTGATCCCGTGACGTCTGGGGAAATGGTTGAACGAAACTGCTGAATAAAATCCACAACAGGTTTGGTATCCGGATTGTGTTTGACGGCGTCCACGAGACTTTCTGATGAGGGGAACAACTGCAGCGAAAACGAGAGGCTCTCGCGCAAGCAGTATTTCGCTCCGAACTCCTTCGATAGCATTTCATCGAGATTCAACAGCATCGCTTGGCACTCACCAAAAATGCTGGAGTCCAACTCTGGCATGGACCGGTGCTCAATGCGATTGCGAAGGGGAATGAAGAATTCCAAATTTTTCCTGATAGGATTGGCCGTATCGCTTTTGAAGTATTGCCGCAGACACTCTTTTAGTTCCCAGTGGACGAAATCCCCGTCGACCTTTTCAAAATGCCCATTTTCCTTCCGATGATAAGGCTTGACTTTTCTCTTGAAGAAAACCGCATGAAACAGGCTGGTCCACGCGATGACCATAAGGCTGATGTAGCAACCGGACTTAAACTTCACAGCAGGTTTGTTGTAAACCTCAACGCCCAGCAAAGCCGCATCCGTGGCTTTTTCCAAGGCATTCTTTACGTTCTTCGGGAGGCCCCTCATTCCTCCTCCCCGGCGCTGCGACCCATGCGGTATTTGATGTCGTAGTTGATGATGAAATCCAACTCCTCTTCGGTGAAACCGTAGTGCTTCGCCAATACGGTGTCGATTTCGTCGATGATGGGTTTACTGACTCTCGGATAGATGCACTGCACCGTTAGCGTATCATGCTTGAATCGCATCATTCGATTTTCAGAATTCTCGTTCAAATCCTTCATTAGCGCGGCTGCCAAGTTCACAAGCTGCACTTTCGCAGTGCAATTATCGCTCAGTTCACGGAGCTCGATTGGAAATGTATCCACCTCCCGTTTGTTGAGGTGCC
>JBGSMR010000341.1:0-13918 GCA_041740065.1 Chthoniobacterales bacterium | reverse complement strand
AATACCGAGGCTGTAGCCCGAGCTGTGCGGGAGGGAATTGTTTAACACCATCTTTGCAGAGAAAAAGGGACCCTCTGGCTTGATCTTTTGAGGCAGGGTTTCGCTGTCATGCCTCGGGCTATTAGGTGGGATAAGCTCCGAATGATCAAATGTGGCTTCGTCAAATAGATCCCGCGCTTCGCGACCCGTGTCGCCTGCGCGGATCAGATATCAGCGTGCTGGTGCGGATTTCGCGGGCAGTTTTTCCGGGATCGGAGAGTAACCAATGAACTGGGCTCCAATCACGCCGGGCGCGGGTGCCCGGGGCAAATCGAAATCAAAAAGCCCGACTCCCGACCGCCGTTTTCCGAGGTATCGGCGTCCTTCACTTGCGCCATAGATGACTCTTTTTCCCGATTTTGCATTCGTGCCCAAGTAGATCATGACATGAGAAATGGGAGGGTCCCGTTTGACATCGACATTGTAGGTGCCGACCCAGAAAAGCAGATCGCCGGGTTTTAGATTTTGCCACTCGTAACTATCAAAAGTAGTCCCGTTCACGGCGGAAAACGTCCCCGCCTCCCATACCCAGCGGTAAAATCCATCCGACGGCCGCGGTACGTCCGTCCAGCCGAGTTCCTTCAGAAGATAGTAAACTGAGCCCGAGCAATCCATGCCGCCCGTGTCAGGATCTGCCGAGCCGTATTGGTAAGTCAGGCCACGATCGTGCATTTGAAACGCCATTCGCACGACGGCTTTGATTTCCGGCGGATAGGAATCAAAGTCCTTGAGTTTCGGCCAAGGGGATTGCCAATTCTGCGATTCCCCGGGAGCGGGGGCGGGCGTCGGCATGGGCGTTTCGCTTGCATGGGTCGGACCAACTGCGGTCATGATGCCGATGGCTCCAGCGATTACTGCTCGAGAGAAGAGATGTGTCACTCCCCCAACGATATCACGAAATCCCTGCACATAGGCAGGAAACCTGCTTTCATCGGGAGTCAGATGACTTTGTCGGATCTTAATGCCTGCGACGAGGCTACATTTGTAAGTCGGGTTGCTGGAGTGTGGGAACATTCTTCATGGATCGCACAGCGTGCCGCGAGTGCGCGTCCATTTGATTGTCTGGCTGCACTTCAACAAGCGATGTGGACAGCTGTCTGTGCTGCCTCTGCCGCGGAGCAGATGGCATTGATCAACGCGCATCCGGATCTGGCCGGGAAGCTCGCTCGCGCCGGCATGCTCACGTCCGAATCCACGACCGAGCAGTCCTCTGCAGGCCTGGACGCGCTCACACCCGAAGAACGAACGGTCTTCAACGCGCTGAACGCAGGCTACCGCGAGCGGTTTGGATTTCCATTCATCATCTGCGTCCGGGAGCATTCGAAACCGGAGATTATGGCGGCATTTCATCGCCGCCTTGAAAATTCGCGCGACGTGGAGATCCAAGATGCGCTGGGACAAATCCGCAGGATTGCAAACGGGCGGATTCAAGATTTGATCGCAGTATGACAGCTAAACTTTCAACCCATGTGCTGGATACGGCTGCGGGGCGTCCTGCCGCAGGGATGCGAATCCAATTGCGTGATCTGGCGACCAACCAAATCCTGTGCGATGTGGTTACCAATGCAGATGGTCGGACGGATGCGCCGTTGCTGGCCGGGGAGGATGTTCGCGTTGGAGAATACGAACTGACATTTTTTGTTGGAGACTATTTTGGTGGCAAGCCACAGTTTCTAGTTTGCGTGCCGGTTCGGTTTCATATTTCTGACGCATCATCGGCCTATCACGTGCCACTGCTTTGCACGCCGTGGTCCTACAGCACTTATCGGGGGAGTTGAACTCCATGGCGCGGCGGGGCGAAGAGAATGAAGTTTGGCAGCATCTGGAAGTGCTTGCGGGCATTTCTGATGATACTCTGGGTCTCACGCGGACGTTCCTTTCTCCGGCTCACGCCCGCGCCAAGCGCCAGGTTGCATTGTGGATGGTTGCTGCCGGGATGCAGGTGTTTGAGGATGGCTCGGGAAATCTCATCGGTCGGCTGTCAGCACCTGATCCTGACGCACCAGTCATTGCGTGCGGATCCCATATTGATACGGTGCGAAATGCGGGCCGTTTTGATGGAGCATTGGGCATCGTGTTGGGTGTGGCGGCGGCAGCACATCTCGCGCGCCTCCAATTGCCAATGCGTGCCCACCTTGAAGTGGTGGCCTTTTCCGACGAGGAAGGGGTGCGATTTGGATCCACTTATCTCGGCAGTAAAACCTATGTCGGCACGCTGCGCGAGACGGACCTCGCGGTGCTCGACGACGACGGGCTGAGCCTCCGCGCGGCCATTGATGCTCACCGGACGGAGTTTCCGAGTCCCCCGCCGCGAGCGACGCTTGAGGGGTATGTCGAAGTGCATATTGAGCAGGGCCCGGTATTGGAGCACATGGGACTCGCCGTCGGGGTGGCTACTGCCATCGCAGGGCAGACGCGGGCGCGTGTGATTGTGGACGGGCGTTCTGGGCATGCGGGAACGACGCCGATGGACCTGCGTCAGGATGCGCTTGCCGGGGCCGCTGCTTGCGTGGTTTTGGTTGAGCACATGGCACGGTCCCTGCCAGGTTTGGTGGGAACCGTGGGTGACCTGCGTGTGCGAGATGGGGCAGGTAATGTGATCGCCGGGCATGTCGAATTCTCTGTCGATATCCGTCATGTAGAAAATCACGTCCGAGACCGTTTTTGTAGAAACCTCTTTGCAGCGATTGAACGTGAATTGAGTGCCCGTCAGCTCGGATGTCAGGTCTTATTTCCTATGGTTCAACCTGCCGTGCAGGGAAGTCTGCGTCTCACTAACCTGCTGGCCCGCGCAGTGGAGCAGTGCCAAGAAGGTCCGTGTCCCCGGTTGATAAGTGGCGCAGGGCATGATGTCGCCGCAATTGCCGCAGGGGCTGAAACAGCGCTGTTGTTTGTCCGATGCCGGGCAGGCTTGAGCCATCACCCCGACGAATACGCTGCGCCTGAGGATGTGGCCATGGCGCTCTCGGTGTTGATCGATTTCTTGGAAGATCTGGTGTTGCAATGAAAAGAGAAACGACAATCGGGATTCGGAACGGGCGGGTGCTGACGGACGATGGATTTATCGAGGCTGACATTCTGATCTTAGACGAAACAATCGTCGGCGTCGGACCTGGTGTGGCAGCGAACAGCGCCGATTGTGTAGATGCGGCAGGTGCTTGGGTGTTACCAGGTGCGGTCGATGCGCATGTGCATTTTAACGAGCCTGGCCGAACGCAATGGGAAGGTTTTGCATCTGGCTCGTGCGCCTTGGCCGCTGGTGGAACGACATGTTTTATCGACATGCCTCTCAATGCCGCGCCGCCCACCATTGACCGCGCCTCGTTTGAACTCAAGCGGATGGCGGGCGAAGCGAATAGCTGCCTCGATTTTGCGCTCTGGGGCGGCCTCATCCCGGGAAATAGAAAATCACTGCCCGAGTTGGCGGAGTGTGGTGTGGTTGGGTTTAAGGCGTTTATGATTTCCAGTGGAATGGACGACTTCCCTGGGGTGGATGCAGACGTCCTTCGCGAGGGGATGCAGGTGGCTGGGAGTCTGGGGTTGCCGGTGGCTGTGCATGCCGAAGATAGCGCGACGGTACGTGCAGCAGCAGAAATCGCGCGTCGCGACGGGGCTAGCGACGCAGCGGCATTTCTTGCTTCTCGACCGCGTGAGGCTGAGATGGTGGCGGCTGGAATCGCTCTGGATCTTGCGGGCGAGACCGGTTGCTCGGTTCACATCGTCCATGCTGGATGCCCGGAAGTCGTGCACCTCGTCCATGCAGCGCGGGCGCTTGGAGTCGATGCGACAGTCGAAGTTTGCTATCACCACGCCCTCCTCGACGCATCAGCCACAGACCTGCATGGCGTGATGGCCAAATGCGCTCCACCGCTGCGCGACGCTTCTGCACGCCGTGCGCTGGGGGAGCTCATTCTTCGTGGAGGCGTAGATAGCGTGGGGTCCGACCATTCCCCGGCACCTCCTGAAATGAAACTCGGGCGAACCTTTTGGGATGCGTGGGGCGGAATCATGGGTTGCCAGCACGGACTTCTTCTGTTGGCTGATCATGCTCTGGCGATGGAAGGAGAACCTGGATTGGCGACGGTTTGGGCGGCCGCGTCGAGCCGCCCCGCACAGCGCTGGGGTCTTTCGGATCGCAAGGGACGCATTGCTCCCGGCTGCCATGCAGACATCGTCCTCATCGCACGCTGTCCGTCGGCACCTATCCAGGAACAGGAATTGCTCTACCGGCACAAAACATCGCCTTATGTTGGAATGGCACTGGGGCTCAGCGTGAGAGCGCTGTGTCTGCGGGGAATTTGGAAAAATGCTTTCGCTGAAGGCTTGCCAGCAGGCGGAGCGAAGTTTTTAACACGAAGCACATGATTATTTTATCCAACGGCATGACACGCACCCGCGTGACGGAACGCTATGCGCTAATCTCGCCTGACGGCCACGTGCCCAGCACGATCTCGGGATTTGAAGGCGCGTTGGTCAACACGCTGATCTCACCTGCGATGGGAGCGAACATGACTCAGCTCATGGTAAGCTTCGGAGAAGAAGGGGGCATCACATTCCAATCTGAAGACGTGGAGACATTCATCTACGTCATGGAAGGAGACTGTGTGGTCGAGATTGAAGATCATGCCGAACCTCTCGAGGCCGGTGGATTTGCCTTTCTCCCAGCGGGAACCGACTGGGAAGTGGATCGTCCTGAGCCAGGGACCCGACTCACGATTTTCCAGAAATATTTTGATGAAGATGAACTTGTAGGAGAACCCTCGCCCGTATTTGGAAACTCTGACGAGATCCAAGGACAGGCATTTTTGGGAGATCCCGACGCGGTGTTGAAAACCTTGCTGCCCGAATCACTCTCCTTCGATATGGCGGTGAATCTTTTCACCTTCCAACCGGGGGCCCGGCTTCCCTTTGTGGAAACGCATGTAATGGAGCACGGACTCATCCTTCTCGAAGGCGAAGGGATATATCGGTTGGACAATGATTGGCATCCGGTGTGCGCAGGCGATGCCATCTGGATGGCACCGTATTGCCCACAGTGGTTTGCCGCCATCGGTAAAACTCCAGCGACCTATCTCTATTATAAAGATATCAACCGGCATCCGATGGGATGATTGATATTGATCGACTGACCGCTGAGATTGAGACGCTGTCGGAGTTTTCATCGTATCCGTCACCGGCTGTGACCCGGGTGCTCTTTTCGAAGGAAGATTGCGATGCGCGGGACTGGTTGGCACGCATGTTCGCCGACGCAGGGCTGGCGGTGCGATCGGATGCGGTCGGTAACCTTTTTGCCCGTTGGGCGGGGCGGGACGTGACGCGGGTTCCATTTGCCACCGGGTCACATATCGATGCCATCCCGAACGCGGGGAAATACGATGGAGTGATTGGAGTAGTCGGTGCGGTCGAGGCAGTGCGTGCGTTGCAAGTAAAAGGATTTCAACCTGAACGTTCGCTGGACATTATCCTCTTCACTGCGGAGGAGCCCACCCGGTTTGGCCTCGGTTGTTTGGGAAGCCGCTTACTTGGCGGGGCCTTAGATCCTGCTGTGGCGGCGGCGCTTGAGGATGCGGAGCAGAACACGTTGGATGCGCTGCGGGCGCGAGCGGGGTTCTCGGGTCCCTTGAGCGGGGTCCCGTTGCGCCAAGGCGCGTATTCAGGGTTTGTGGAGCTCCACATTGAGCAGGGACCCCTGCTGGAGCGTGATCAGATTGATATCGGTGCGATGGAAAAAATTGCTGCCCCCGCTGCATTTCGAATCACTATTACCGGCGAGGGCGGCCACGCGGGTGCTGTGCTTATGCCAGACCGCCACGACGCGGGGCTTGCCGCTGCGGAGATTGCACTTGCGGTCGAACGCGCCGCTTTTGAAACTTCATCACCGGACACCGTTGGCACTACTGGTGTTTTTCTAATCGAACCGGGAGCAATCAACAGCGTTCCTTGCCGCGCCGTGATAGAAATCGATCTGCGCGACACCGATCTAGCAACCCGCTCTCAAGCGGAAATCGCAATCCGTGAGGCTGCGGATGCAGTCGTCGCCCGCCGTGGGGTGTCGATGGAATGGGCGACGATAAACTCCGACCCGCCGGCAATATGCGCGCCGGAATTGGTCGAGCGCATTGAATCCGCAGCGAAAGATCGTGGATTTTCCTCCCGCCGCATGATCAGCCGTGCCTATCACGACAGCCTGTTTATGGCTCGCGTGTGTCCGACTGCTATGATTTTTGTGCCCTGTCGGAATGGCTGGAGCCATCGGCCGGATGAATACGTGTCGCCTGAGGCCCTTGCCCGTGGAGTCGCCGTGTTGGCCGATGTTATTGAGGTTCAGTTGGGCGCCTGAATTCAAACAAATAGCTGTTAAATGGAGTGCGGCCCCACATCGGTTCCGACCGGCACTCCCACCCGGCCGCTTTGAACGGCGCAATAATTTGATCCTCGGTCGGGAAGTTCCATTTCCCTCCTACAATCCATCGGCTCATGCGGACGAACACCTCCTCCAGTTGCGTCACCCAGTATCGCCAACTCCCGTCCCGCAAGGTGGTGCGAATCCACGCGCGGCCGCCGGGTGCAACGCGGGCGATCACGTCTGAGAGGAATTCTTCCCGTCCGGCAGCGTCGAAATAATGCAGCACATCCAGCACGACGACATGACCGAGAAAAGCATCTGCTGCATCCACACTGCCGATGAGGAATGTTGCGTCCGGCACCACTTGCCGAGCGATTGCAATCTTGTCTTCTGCCGGGTCGGCACCGGTGATCGGTTCACGAACGCCACTCACCCGCAAAAACGCAGCAAACAACCCAATGCCGCATCCGACATCCAGCACCGGCATGGGAGTTGTTGCGACTATACGATCCCGGATTTCTGCATACGCGGGATCCCATGCGATTTTACATCGAGAATACCGATGGAGGGACCCCCACGCGCGATAACACTCTGCGGCTGCATTTTGATCGGGTGGGAGTTTCGAAATCATTTGCGAAAGCTACACACTTCGCTCGGCCTTCGGCAAACTGGTATGCGAGAATGGTGTATCGAACTGCATCCCCCCAGCTGAGCCTCAAGTTTATCGTGTTCGAGGTTGCTTTCGACAGATAATCAGATATTTATCACGACTCGCACATGGCCAAAGAGGAAGCAATTACAAGTCAGGGCGTCGTTACAGACGTCCTTCCCGGAACAATGTTTCGGGTAAAATTACCGAACGGACACGTCGTTCTCGCGCATATTTCTGGAAAAATGCGCAAGCATTTCATTCGTATTGTTCCTGGTGACACCGTCACGATTGAGCTATCGCCCTACGATCTCAGTAAAGCCCGCATCACCTACCGTGAAGCTGGACGGCCGCGGCAAACGTAGCCGATTTAACCGAACTTCTTCAGATCGTGACCGCCCCCGATTCACGCATCCGCCCGGAAAATCTAGCCGTCCTGTATCGTGCAGCGGCTGAAAAATACATCGATCAACCGGCGTTCGCGAAGCGCACCAAGGACGGAGATTTCGAGCCACTTTCTTACGCTGACCTTTTCGACCGGGGCCTTTCCCTAGCAACGGCCTTAATCGACCTTGGTGTAGAATCTCGTGACCACGTGGGTCTCCTTTCTGACAACCGGCTAGAGTGGATTATTTGTGACTACGGCATCATCCTCGCAGGTGCGGCGGATGTTCCCCGTGGTGCGGATGTCACCGACGCCGACATCAAATATATCCTCACTCACGCGGACGTCCGCGTGGTTTTTGTTGAGAATCCTGTCATGCTATCCAAAGTGCGGCGCTGCCACTTAGCTGGGATTCGGCATATCATCCTTATGGAGGGCCGGCCGCCGGAGGGCGATGATGCCTTGGTGCTCGAGGATTTGCTCAACGAGGGACGGATGCTCCGCGAGCGAGGCGATCGCCGCGCTGAAGACCGCATTGCGGGCGTGCAGCCAGAGGATCTATTTACTTTGATATACACGTCCGGGACGACGGGCACCCCGAAAGGTGTTCAGCTAACCCACGCAAATATGGCCGCTCAGGTGTGCAATCTGCCTTTTCCGTTGGATCCCGGTGGCAGAAACTTGTCGATTCTTCCCGTATGGCACAGCTACGAACGGGTGTTTGAGATGGTTGCGATCAGCTGGGGCATGTGCACCTATTACACGACAATTCGAACGATCAGCGAAGATCTTAAAACGGTAAAGCCGACCGTGATGGCGTCCGCGCCCCGGCTTTGGGAGAATATTTACCAGAAAATTTACGCGAGTGTGGCCACGGCATCGCCCGTGCGACGGCGCTTGTTTGAACTCGCTTACGATGCCGCACGTCGGGTCAATCGGGCCCAGCGATTCCTCAAGGGACAAGAGGTGGATGTCACCGGCCGGGGGCGTGTCGAGAACCTGCGTCTAGCGATACGCCATCTCATAAACCTTGCACTATTCAGCATTCCATTGCGCATCTTGGATTCGATCGTTCTGAAAAAATTGCGCGGAATCGTGGGTGGTGAATTCCTAGGGACAATCAGCGGCGGCGGCGCGCTCCAGCCGCATGTGGATGAATTTTTCAACTTCATTGGGATTCCAGTGCTCGAAGGCTACGGCCTCACTGAGACTGCCCCTGTCTTGGCCGTCCGGACGTGGAAAAATCTCGTCATTGGCACGGTGGGGCCGATGTATCCAGAAACCGAGGTCCGCATCGTGGAACTTGAATCCGGACGCCTTCTTTATCCAGATCGCAGCGCCAAAGCGCACGGCCGCGGCCGCCGCGGCGAGATTCACGTGCGAGGCCCGCAGGTAATGCGCGGGTACTACAAAGACCCGGAGGGAACGGCTCGCGTCTTGAAAGATGGCTGGCTGAATACCGGAGATATCGGCATGGTGACATTCAATGATTGCCTGAAAATTCTTGGCCGATCCAAGGATACCATTGTCCTTCTGAGCGGAGAAAACATCGAACCGCTGCCGATTGAGGGACGGTTGACGCAATCCACGCTCATTGATCAATGCATGGTTGTCGGGCAGGATCAGAAGTTTATTGGCGTCCTAATTGTACCCGCCGTCGATGCATTTCGGACTGCTGGAATTGATGTGGAATCGGCGCTCGAGTTGCAGGATCATTCAGTAGCTCGATCTATGGTTGACGGAGAAATCCGGCGACTGGTCTCGGCAGAAACCGGATTTAAGACCTTTGAGCGCATCGTGGCATGGAGGTTCTTGCCCAAGCCGTTTGAAATCGGAGATGAGATGACAGCGACACTCAAGGTCCGCCGGCACATCGTTGCTGACAAATACATGGCGGTTATCTCCGGGATGTATCAGTGATGGAAAACCTGCAGAGCGAATGATCCGCCGTCCATTTGATCCGGATGCGGTTTATTCGAGGCCTGTTTTTGAAAATATGATTTCGCAGCAGGTGGCACCGGAGGAAATTGATAGCCTCCTCGCAAACGGATGGCGGTATTTCGGGACAGATTTTTTTCGAATGAGCCATGCCATCCATGCAGGCATGCTCTGCGGGGTGATGGCACTCAGGCTTGATACGCGTCAATTTTGCGCGTCCGCGGGGATGCGGCGGGTAATGAGAAAAAACGCCGACGCATCGACATCCATCATCGCTGCGGGACACTGCACGGAATACGATTCGATGTTTTTGAAACACCGTCAGCGGTTTAGCGATCCCGTGCCGGAATCGCTTCGTAACTTTCTCGCCGAAACACCTGCGACAGTCCCTTGTCCGACGCTTGCTTTCGAAGTCCGAGTCGACGATACCTTGGCAGCGGTGAGTTTTCTCGGTGTCGGTGCGAACGCCACCTCTGCAATCTACGGGTTGTTTGATCCGGCCTTTCGATCGCGGGGATTGGGGACATTTACAATGCTTCAGGAAATCCTCTGGACCGTAGCATCTGGACGCCAATGGTATTATCTCGGATACGCTTACACGGTTTCATCGCCGTATGACTACAAGCTTCGGTTTCCGGGGCTTGAGGTGTTCGATTGGAATACAAATTGGTGTCCTCTGCTGCCGGGACTTCAGTGGGGCTATCCTTGGATTGAGTCGGTCAGTAATTAAATCCACGCAAGGACCGCGTCAGCACTCGCATCCCCGGAAATCCACACATCTTCCAAGCGCGAGGAGGCAATTGAGTCGCCCGTGACAAAGAAACCGTCCGGGAGTTCCGCTGCGGCTGGGATGGGGATCGCCCGCCGAGCATATTTCCATCGATGGGTGAATTGTGAGATGAATCGACCGGAATCGATCTCCCAGCGTGTTTCGAGCATCGCCCGCAGACGTGCGCCCCACATCTCACGATCGCTTTCGAAATGGTCGCTGCTGAATTCCGGCCCTGCCTGTGCAATCATGACGGTGGTTTCGGATGGCACTCGACGGGATTTTGCATTTTCGCATGCGGACCACGCCAGGGCGCCGCTTCCGCCAAGCCCGTAAATTGAGTCTGCAAGACCCGTCGGCGGGCCGGAGTAGGCAAATGCGGCCGTTAGACAAGCGTGATATCCGGCAGCGGTGGATTGCCCAAGAAGCGCCGCCGTTTGTGGCCAGGGCGCAGACGATACCACTGCGTCGCAGTCCACGCCGTCAACGGTCCATTTTCCGCCAGAGGTATTGATCTGGGTGACTGGACGTTCGCGCTCGATGTGCAGTCCTTCGGCAAGCGCGCTACCCAGACGGTTGTTGCCATCTGCATGATAGAATTTCGTGGGCTTTCCGAGCGGTTGCATCGCCTCGTCCATGGCCGGCTTTTCCAATGTTCGCAGGGAGGTGCCAGCGAGAGCGTGGACTTCGGTGAGGAAGCGGTCCGTGGTGGCGGTAAAATATTGGAGTCCGGTATCAATGACCGCGCCTCCGAATTGACGTGAGGCGCATCGGCCAGCGAGGCTGCGAGATTTTTCGAATACCCGCACTTGAACGCCCGCGCGATGCAATTTTCGAGCACATGCTAATCCTGCGATTCCCGAGCCGATGATAATTACACATCCCACAGAACCAGTTTACGTCGGGAAGTGTGCGTCGGAAACTCCAATAGTTTGGTCTGTGCATTGTATCTGCTTGCTAGGGTGGGCATCGACGAGCGATTATTTATTATCCCAGATGACAAACTGCCCCACTCCCGCGAACGGCAGGCAAGCTGCCGAACGCAATTCTTTTCCGCGCAATGGATAGACATGTTTATCCCGTGGTGATCGTCGGTGGCGGGCCTGTGGGTCTCCTCACGGCGCTATTACTCGCCCGCAGTGGCGTTGACTGCGTGTTACTCGAACGACATGCCGGAGTGCTGGATCATCCCAAGGCGATGTCGCTCACTGCACGGACGATGGAGGTTTTTAGATCACTCGGATTGGAATCTGCGGTGCAAAGCGGTTCGCTTGACATGCAAGGCCGCAGTTTAGCGATTTGGGCGCGCACGCTTGTCGGCGAGGAATGGGGAACGATACCGCTCCCTCGTGGCGAAGACGGAAAGCCGGTGATCACGGGGATTCATTGTCCGCAAACTGTGACGGAACGCGCGCTGCTGGCAGCGTTGGAGAAAGAGGAGCGGGCGAGCATTTTATTCGAACACGAGGTGTTATCGATCATGGAGCAGGCAGATGGCGCGGTGCACCTTTCCGTGCGGCGTCCGGCGCTCAATGTGCCACTGGAGTTGACTTGCCGATTTGTGGTTGCGGCGGATGGTGCGGCGAGCTCCATTCGTCACACGTTGGACATTCCGGCGGAAGGACCGGGGGATCAGGGGCATTTTCTCAATGTCTATTTCCGCGCGGCATTTGGACATCACCTCAAGCACCGCCGATCCGTGCTTTATCAGACACTCGACGTGGGTCGGTTTGAGGCATTCGTCGCGGTCAACGGGGAGGATCTCTGGTTGATGCATCATTTTCTTTCCCCGGGAGAATCTCCATCGGACTTAACCCACGTCCGGCTCGTGGAGATCATTCGGGAGGCGTCTGGATTATTACACGAGCCGGTGGAGATCCTCGGTGTGAGTCCCTGGGTCATGAGCCCGAAAGTTGCGCATCGGTTTCGAGCCGGGCAGATATTTCTTGTTGGCGATGCCGCTGCTAGACTGTCGCCCACAGGAGGCCTTGGAATGAATACCGGATTGCAAGCCGCGCACAACCTAGCTTGGAAATTATCTGCTGTCATACACGGTGCGCCGGAAGGCATCCTGGACTCCTATGAATCTGAGCGGAGACCAGTGGCTTTGACGTCATTCCATACCTCGGATGGATTTCGCAGAGAGGTTTTTGAGACTGTTGAGGCAGGGATTGAAGGAGACTTTGATCGGGTTAAAGCGCTTATTTCTGGGAGCGTGAGGGTGACGAACCCTGGCGACAGTCTCGGCGTGCAATATGATCAAGGGGCATTTCTTAGCTGTGTCAAATCTGACGCTCCGGCCATGCCCGGAGGCCTGATTCCGGCGATCACCCTTGCCGGGGAAGACGAGCAATTCCTGATTCAGAAGTGGTTGGGCTACGAATGGTTGCTTATTTCGGCTGGAGATGCGTCCCATTGGGAGAAGGCCGCGCTTCACGTCTCTGTCTACAGCGATGTTTCCCTCCTGGTGCGGCAAGTGGGTGGGGTTGGAGGAACAAATGACGTAGACGGCGAATTTTTGGGAACTTTTGGACTCCGCCCCGGCGGTGCTGTGTTGGTTCGGCCCGATGGTTTTATTGCTTGGATTTGCGCCGGCCGCCCCGACTCGGCTGCGGATGCCCTTCGCGAGGCAATCGCCGGTATTTTTTCGCCAAATCCGCCTACCTACGAGATTCGAAAACTCACCTCTGCGACTCGGCAGGAGCGTGAAACGTGACCGGGAAAATCGTGTAGTCGATGGGTGTGTTGTCGAGGTTTTCCACTGAAATCTCCATGGATTCAAACAGGACTCCCGCGGACATCGTAGCGACTGACGTGTCGGCTGCGTCGTGCCCGGTACCGATGAGGATGAATCCCGGTTGCGGGGCAAGCCGCGTCGCATCGTAGTACCACCATTGTCCTTCCAGCCACACCTCAAAAAAGGCATGGAAATCCGGAGGCGTGAGTCGGTGCGCATAGGCGCTGGCATAGCGAGCTGGGATCCCGAGCGCCCGGCAAAATGCGACGCCCACGTGCGCAAAATCCCGGCAGACGCCCGCGCGGAGTGTCAAGCAATCCACAGCGCTCGTGTGCGCATCCGTGACGCCTGGTGCATAATCGATCCGATCGTGAATCCAGTTGCAGATCCCGACGACCTTTTCATGTCCCGGCGTGAGATGACCAAACTCCTTGGCCGCGAGGCGCACGAGTTTGTCGGATTCACAGTAACGGCTAGGATACAAAAATCGCGAAACCTCCGGCGGAAGATCGACGAGGGGGCACTCGTGTGGATTCCATGGTTGATCGGAGACGTGGACCTCACGTTCCACGTCTGCATCATAGTTAATTTCCAGCGGACCAGCGGGCGCTTTCAGGCTATGAAAACGGGTGGCGCCATCAGCAGAGAGTTGTTCGTTCAACGCGATCCCTGCAGAATTGGCGATGCTCTCGCGGATCACACGCTGCGTCGGGCTTTTTGAAGCAGCCATGTTCAAGAGCAGCCAACCCTCCGCATTGAGTTGATAACGGAGTGTGGTCTTGATCGAAAAGCGATGGGTAGTGTTCATCAAAGTGGGCGGAGACTCGCAGAGGGTCGCGGCTTCGACAAGATGTCGTGTATTAAAAAATGCGCACAAAAAACCCGGTCGGGTATCGACCGGGCTTTTGATTGAATTTTTTGAGTTTTGGTCAGGGTGCGCGTCTGCCGGTAAAGAAGGCAAGCACGGCAAGGATCAAGAACACGATGAACAGGATCTGTGCGATCCATGCGGCGGTTCCTGCGATGCCCGCGAATCCGAAGACTGCGGCAATGAT
>JBGSMR010000024.1:0-12560 GCA_041740065.1 Chthoniobacterales bacterium | reverse complement strand
TAGATACTGCGGACACGGAGCGGTTGATATCCTCCGACAGCAGCTCGGAGGTCGGGCGGACACCGTCGATCTCAAGATAGGAAGCGCCGCCGTCAAAGCCAGTCGTTAACGTGGCGGAACTTAACAGGGACTCGACCTCTGTCGGATCGAGTGGGTTGCCGTCCTGGTTGAGAATATACCACGTCAGCGTGCGATACATGCTGCCGGAATTCACATAGGAGAATCCATATTGTTTTGCCAGACCTCGCGCGACAGTGCTCTTTCCTGATGCGGCAGGACCGTCGATTGCGATCACGGAGGGAGTCGCGCTCATTCGTCCTCCTCGTCAGGCTGGAGGGGACGGGAGCCACCCGGGCTGCCGGAGCCGAGTACCACAAGGCCGCGCCGGCGCATGCCTTTTCCGGATTTGACCATCTCAAGCGTGGATTCAAATCCGGGATAGGACGTAGCGACGCATTCGGCGCCTTCGATGATGGTCTCTCCTTTTGCAAACAAACCTGCGATCGCAAATGCCATGGCGATGCGGTGATCGCCAAATGACTGAAGACGTGCACCGCGGAGGGGCATCCCGCCGGTGATCGTCATACCGTCCTCAAATTCCTCGACGTCCACGCCCATGGCGCGCAGGTTCCCCGCAACGGCTGCGATGCGATCGGTTTCCTTCACTCGCAGTTCTTTAGCATCGCGGATGGTCGTTTTACCTTCAGCCAGCGCGCCTGCAATTGCGAGGATGGGGATTTCGTCTATTACATTGGCGATTTCGGCGCCGCCGATTTCGGTGCCTCGAAGATACGCGCCCTTGATGTCGATCGTGCCGCAATCTTCGCCCTGATCCAAATCGTCTACGACCTCGCGGACGCGTGCACCCATGCGGATCAAGACACCGAGGATGCCGGTGCGTGTGGGATTCAAGCCGACCTTTTCGACGAGAAGCCGAGAGTTCGGTTGAGCCGCCGCGGCTACGAGCCAGAAGGCGGCGCTAGAAATGTCTCCGGGAACGACAAAATCGCGGGATTCGGGCACTTGGCCGCCATACGTCGAGATGGTGTTTCCATCACGCATCGTCCGGACGAGAAAGTATTTTAGCATCCGCTCGGTGTGGTCTCGGGATGTTGCAGGCTCAATGATCGACGTCTTTCCTTCGGCGAGAAGCCCTGCGAGGAGAAGTGCGCTTTTTACTTGGGCGCTCGCCACGGGCATTTCGTAGGTGATGCCTGTCAGTTTCGATCCTGTAATTCTGAGTGGCAGGGTTTCTTTGCTGCCTTCCGCTGTCAGATTGGCCCCCATCAGACGCAGCGGCTCGATCACCCGCCGCATCGGGCGCTGCGACAGTGATGCGTCACCCGTCATCCGGCAGGAAAACGGCTGTGCGGCAAGAATTCCAGAGAGGAGCCGAACCGTCGTGCCCGAGTTGCCACATTCAATGTCCGACTCGGGTTCTCGGAATTGCCCGCGGCATCCATGAATGATCACCGTTCCGGGCTCGGGGTGTTCTATTTCCACCCCCAATTTTCGCATGGCTTCCATGGTGGCAAGGCAGTCCTCGCCTTCGAGAAAATTGGAGATCCGGCACTCTCCATTTGAGAGGGCGCCGATCATGATCGCGCGGTGCGAGATGCTTTTGTCGCCAGGCACGGTGATCTCTGCGCGGATTAATGGGGCTTTGTGTGATCTAAATTCCATCCAAATCTGAGTTGAGCCGATTCCGGCTGGTGCGTGCCTCCGCGAACAAGTTGCGCAGGGTGTTTGCGTCCCGTGATTCCACAGCGACGCGGAATTCTTGCAGTATTTCCTGCATCTCGGCAATCGATCTTGTTACCGAAGTCTCATTTGCGAGTAAAATTCCAGTCCAAAGGTCCGGATTTGATGCTGCGATCCGAGTGGAATCGCGAAACCCTCCACCCACAAAATCATTCCAACCGGGGGCGCTCCGATCCACCGTCATTGCCAGTGCCGCCGCCGCAACATGGGGAAGGTGACTTGTGAATGCAAGGCGGGTGTCGTGCTCAGCCGCAGACATTTCGATCACCCTGCATCCGAGGAATTCCCAAAACGCAGTGAATCGGTCCACTGCGGATCGAGGAGTTTCGCTGGTCGGATTGACCACACAGGTTGCTCATTCTTAGAGATCCGATCTTGCGTCTTCGAGTCCGGCGCGATCTGATCCGGCAATCGGGTGGGCACCGATAAACTGGTGTTTTAAAACAGGAACCATTGCATCCAATACCGTCTGTTTGACGCTGCCTGCGTCCGTCACTAAAGCATCGCCATCGAGGGAGGGGAGGAGCAGGTCGGCTAGGTCGGGCATCACCTCAACGGGCGTACAGAGCACCACCAGTTTCGCCCCACGCAACACGGCATCGAGCGAAGTGGATGCCATGGATGCAAACCCAGCGGCAGTGATTCCAGAAAGGGCGGCCTCACGTCGGGCCCATACGCGGACTTCCGTGTGCGGGGATTTTTCCTTCAGAGCGAGCCCGATAGATCCTCCGATCAGTCCGGGCCCGAGGATGGCAACCGGGCTCAGGGGACGAGGAAAATCTTACCCGAATACGGGTCTTTCACTTCGGTATTCGGAGGAAATCCGCGCACATCCACGTAACCCGCGTATGGGGCATGGGGGCTGGTTACAAATCCTTGTTTTCCGGGCACTGGAGTGCCATAGGGAAGCTCGCGAGTGGGAGCGGCGACGGGAGTGGGCTGCGGCGTAGGTACTGCGCTCACGACTGGGTCAGGAGTAGGCTCTGGAGTCGGCGTGGTCATCGGCGGCGGAGTGGTCTCATCGGTGACAAAGTCATTTGCCGTTCCCGGAGTGGATTGATATCCATATTGATTGCCTGCGGTCGTGGCGGCAGAACCCGGGCCGGTGCGGGTGCGTGGGCGGGATTCATTTTCGCAAGCAGCAAATAAAACCAGAAGGATGGTTGCCGGGACGGTGAACGATGGGATTTTCATTAATCGGAACAGTTTTTGGATAGGTTCCATGATTACCGCGTTACTGCAATCCTAAATTCCCAGATTCCCGTTTCTTGTAAAATCTGAGTGCTTCAATTGGTGATGGAAAATCACGCAGTGGGTAAACGCCGCGGGCTCCGCCAGCACCGGGATCACGCACCAAATAGTCAAATCCGCGTTTGCCGACGATGACAACAAAATGGGTGATTCCCGTTGGGTAACGCAACCGTACGATAACGGGGTTTCCGGCGATCAAATTCGCATCGATGAGGCGGTATGACGGAAGATCTTCGTAAACATGATCCGCGACGATGGGCGGGTATGCCGATGCTGCCTCCCAGTAAAGCCACCCCTCAGGAGTGAAGCCGTTAGTTTCCTGCACGAACGCATTAAGCCGCCCGGGATCAAGGTCTGCGCCGTATGAGGCAAGCACCATAGCTGCCGATGCGACTGCACATCCCTCGGCACCTAACGTGCCCTCTGTGGGGCCAAGCGGGTCAGTTGCCCACCGGAGATCGTTTTGGAAAAACTGAGGCACATCGATAACCACCGCATTGGGAAAATATAACCCGCCACTTCCGGAAATAGGCCCGCGGGTGGAATACATGTTCCACCAAATAGCACACGCAGAGGCTACGATTCCCGCTGCAAGCGCCAGCAAAATTAGTAGTCGTTTTCGGGTTTGGTGGCTCATGATAATTTTCGGAAGCTCGGTTGTTCGTGTGAAAATTTAATTGGATTGTCAGAACATTTTAAGCGACTCGGCTGCGATGCCTTTCGACGAAGTCGGTTGCCAGCGGGATGACCAAAGGATGGGAACCGCGGTGAATAAGTGCCGGCGAATCGCTCGGCGCGATAGTTTCACCGCGTCCGCAGTCTCACTGAACTGAGGAAGCATTTCGAGTGCAATGGCGGCCGGGAGAACGGCGCTGAGCCGCATGCGTCCTCCGCGCACAGCGCCCACCCAGGCAAGACCATCGTTGAGTTGGTGGTGTGCGGTCGCGCGTTCTGCCTCGAATCGTCCGGGTCCCAAATACGACCGACCCGCAGCCGTATCCGCCCGATAGTCCCGGAGGATGTTCACCCGTTGCAGCCCTTTGCCGTAGTTGCAGGCCAGGGCCTTGTGTGGCTCTTCGCACATGGTGGAAAAATCTGCAATTCGCTGCGTGCAGAGTGTTGACCAGAATTCCCCAACCGAGCCAGCGACAAGATAAGTATATTCGTCGAGTTCCTCGGGGGTGAGCGGATCTGGACGTTGCACAAATCGAACAAGATCGAAAATCTGTCCTTCGAGGATTTTTGACCAGACTGCTTGCAATGCCTCCTGATCGGGTGATCGCTCGAGATCGTCCAATAATCCAGGCAGGTTGTGCACGAGTTCCTGCTCGGCAGGTTTCGTCTGATGGTTCGCAAGTTCTTCAATGATGCGGGTCCCGATGTCCCCATCTCGGAGCGCGTGCAACGCTTCCACCCGGCGGTCCAGCGGAGCGTGCGAGGCGTCGGCAATACTATCCGAGGCCCGCGCCAGAAGATATCCCAGCGATATAGACTCACGCACCGATCCGGGCAGCCATCGCAGACTCAAGTAAAATGACCGCGCCGTGCCGCGGAGCAGTTGGTCCTGAAGATTCATCGAACCCCCTCCATGCCGACACGGATGGTTTGAATCTCCTCTTCGTTGGCGCGGCCCAAGCCGAGAACGGCGGCGCTCTCAATATGCGCTGCGACTTTCGTGATCCGCGGAAGTTTGTAAGCAACGCGGTATTCCTCAATCATCCGGAGTGCGGTCGCGTCTATGGCGACCGCGTCCTGACTGGCAAATATCGCAAAGCTTTGGCGAACAAAATTGGGATTGGGAAATGGTCCGCCAGCGAACTGGAGCGCCAGCCCATCGAGGATCGTCAGCGCAACCTTATCACGCACGGTCGGGTCGGCGTAAATTTCAGCCAGAAACGGATCGCCAAAATTCGGCGCCCGCGTGAAGCGGCGCCAGTTGTCCACGTTTGATAATGTCATGTTTGCAATCGCGCCATGAATCCCAGTGAGGAAGCTGTCGGATAATGACGGGACGTTGATGACCTTAGTCACTTCCCGGCTTAGAATGGATGCAAAATAACTAGTGCTGCTGAGCTGGTCGCCCATCGAGAGCTTGTCCTCAAGCCGATTCCCCTCGCGCTGGCCAAATCGGCTGTCACCCCAGATTAATCTCCCGAGGACCGGTGCGGTTATCATCGCCTGACGGTCGTATCCATCCGCCGGGTCTATCCACCGAACCGCAAAATCTTTAGTCTCCTGCAAATATCCCGCTGCCTCCAGATCATCCCGATTTTTGTCCCAAACAAGAATCCGATCCGGAGAAATGCCCGCTTTCTGCAGGCCCTTTGCAATCGCGCGGACGACCGCCAGCTTGGTGCCTCCCATGGTGCCTTGCGAGGTCGAGACTTTGATCCCCACAATATCCGTGGGGTGAACGAATGCGTGCCATGCCTCGGTGATCGTCGGGCGCCCGGCTGTCGCCATCACCAACGCATCGACCATGCGCTGCACGACGGCGTCGTTGGTGTCAAATCCACGGACAAGGGAAGCAGAGTCCATCACGTAAAAAACGCGGGATTTTTCCACTGGCACCGACGCAATTTTTGGCGGTGGTGGGTCGTCCTGCGTCTGCGCATGGCCTGACACCGCGGCGAGCGTCAGCAAAGTCAAAATGGGAATCAATCGTTGGAGCACAGCGCGTGAACTTCGGTCTTGCATCAGACCGTGTCAAACCAACGAAATATTTCCTCGGTTGCACACGGGCGAAGACTCGGTGATTCTCCTTCCGTGATCAAGCATCTCTACGCGCACATTCCATTTTGTCCGAAGATCTGCCCGTATTGCAGCTTCTACAAGGAGGCCAGTGACCGGAATAAAACGCGGGCTTTTCTCGACGCGATGCTTGTCGATGCGGAAATTCATGCACCCACGTTGCGACCGGAGACGATATTTTTTGGGGGTGGGACGCCAAGTGCGCTGAGCACCAGTCAGCTTGAATTTCTGCTCGGGGGATTGCGGGAGCGGATTGATTTTTCGGCAGTCAAAGAATGGACCCTCGAGATGAACCCAGCCACCGTGTCGATGGAGAAGGCTCGGGCTCTGTTGGATCTCGGGGTCACCCGCATCAGCATGGGTGTGCAATCCTGGGACGATGAATTGCTCAAAACGCTCGGGCGTGTGCACAGCGCCGAGCAGGCTCAGAGGTCCTATGAGATCCTCCGCGAAGCCGGGGTGAGGGCGGTGAATCTTGACCTCATCTTTGGCGTTCCAGGCCAGTCGCGGGACCAGTGGATCGATTCGCTGTTGCAGACAATCGCGCTCCAGCCCGACCATATTTCCGCCTATTGCCTGACCTATGAGGAGGACACGGATTTTTTTCTGCGGGTCAGTCGCGGTGAGTGGACGCCGGACGATATGCTCGATGCAGACCTTTTTGAAATCACGATGGAGTTGCTTGAGAACGCGGGGTTCCCGCAATACGAGATTTCCAATTACGCGTCTGTGGGAAATGAATGTCAGCATAACCTCGCGTATTGGACGGGCGCTGATTACATTGGCCTCGGCCCGAGCGCATTCTCCACCGTCGGTGCCCGTCGCTGGAAAAATGTCAGCGATACCGAAACATATATCAGCCGGATCTCCGCAGGTGACGATCTCACCGATTTCGCGGAGGAGGTGTCACCGCTCACGCGCGTGGGCGAGCAGATTGCCTTTTCTCTGCGCACGGATCGCGGCGCGTCGATCACCGACCTCCAGCCATGGAGTCACTATATCGAAAAACTGGCGCATGAAGGCCTCGTCGAGCAGGTGGGCGACAGATGGCGGCTCACGCGTGCCGGGCGAATGGTCGCTGATGAAGTAGCAGAGATTTTCGTGTGAAATCTTATGACGTCATTATTGTCGGTGCTGGACCGGCAGGCAGCACGGCAGCTTGTATCCTAGCCGCTGCCGGGAAGCGCGTCTTAATTCTCGATAAATCAAAATTCCCGCGCGATAAAGTTTGCGGAGATTGTTTGAATCCCTCCGCTTGGAGAATCCTAGGTCGGCTGGATCTTAGTGAGACGATTCGTAGTCATCAGCCGACAATAGTCCGTCGGGTGGAATTTTGTGGGGCGTCGAACGAAAGCGCGGCGGTAAATATTCCAGACTCCGTGTTTCCCGAGATCGTGATTCGTAGGCGGGATCTCGATGCCGTCCTCGTGACGCATGCGGTTGCGCGTGGGGCTGAGTTCCTGGACGACACGCCGGTCACTGCCATCAGCCGGGCATGGCGCGTGTCGACCCCCAAAGGAGAATTCTCTGCGCCCGTCTTATTGGCTGCGGATGGAAGAAACTCAACGGTCGGCCGAATGACAGCCCGACTTCCGGCCGCCAGTCGGGAGCGGATCGCATTGCAAGCACATGTGAGCGGCAAGCGATTAGCCGTTGGAAACACGGTGCGCATGTTTTTCCACCGTCATGGATACGGCGGCATTGCGGCCCTCAACCCGGATGAAACCAACCTGTGCCTCGTCGCAAAAGCATCGGAAATTAACGCGCTGCGGGCGTATGCCGAGCGCATGTTTGGTCTTGGGCCCGAGACGGTTTGGAATTCCATTTCTCCACTTCAGCGTCCTGATGCTACGTCCGTCGCGTCCGATGGTGTTTTCCTGCTCGGAGATGCCGCGCGCGTGGTGGAACCCTTCACGGGGGAGGGGATTTATTACGCGATGCGGTCGGCGGAACTGGCGGCCGACGCCCTCCTTGGGTGTCGCGATCTCCGTGCTGCCGAACAGGATTACACCGCCGCGCACAGCACTATCTATAGCGGCCGATTGTGGGTCAATGCGCTCTCCCGATTCGCCGCTCTCCGCCCTCAGTTGATCTCGCGAATCCTTCCGATCTGCAATCTTTTCCCCGGTGTTTTATCCTTGCTAACGCGAAAAGTCGTCGTCCTAAAAGGGTAGCAAGAAGAGAGTCCTCATAGACCTCGGATCCGCCGATTGAGGTGAGCTAGATTTCTGGACCAGCAACCTCTACAAAATCCAAATGAATCTAAAACCTCGCCAACGATACAGCGCTGAGTTCAAAGCCCAGGCCGTGGAACTCATCAGCACAGGAAAACCGGTTACTCGAATCGCCGAGGAACTCTGCATTGGCAGCAATTTGCTCTACAAGTGGAAGCTGCAATCGCAGGGAGCGCAGGGCGGTAGCGAAGGACTGGGAGCCGTAGGCGAGCGGTCCGCAGCGGACGACCTGCGCTCCCTGCGACGCGAAAACGCCCTACTCAAGGCGGAGAATGACATTTTAAAAAAGGCCGCAATTATTCTCCGCACCAGAACCCAGCCCAACTTCGGGAAATGATCGGCGACATCCCAAACCACGGGTCACGGCATCCGGCGGATCTGCGCCACCCTTGACGTTCCCAGAAGCAGCTACTACCACGCCTCTACACCCACCTCGATGCAGTCTTCCGACCAAGAAATTGGCGGAAAAGTCGAGACCATTTTCAAGCGTCATCGCCGTCGTTCTGGTTACCGCAGAATCATGCACGAGCGCGGTCTCGGCCCTTCAGCCCAAGACCTACGTCCCGAGAACCAGCGACGGCAGGGCCGACAAGCCATCGCGCAATCTCTTGGTTGACCAACCTCTTCCCGAGAAACCCAACCAAGTATGGACCGGTGACATAAGCTTCATTCCAACTGCCTCCGGCTGGATCTATCTCTCTGTCGTCATCGATCTCTGCTCGCGAAAGATCGTTGGATGGGCTCTGGCCGACAGCCTACGCACCGAACTCGTCAGTAACGCCCTCAAACAAGCGCTCAGCTCACGCAAAACGGCTGCAGGCATCATCTTTCATAGCGACCGAGGCAGCCAATACGGCAGCGCTGCTTACCGCCAAATCCTCAAACGTGCTGGCATGCGCCAAAGCATGTCCGCTCGCGCCAATCCCTATCACAACGCCTGGATAGAGTCCTTCATCGGAACCCTCAAAACCGAAATGCTCCAAGGCGGCAACTTCATCGACTCTAACGACGCTCGAACTGAAATCTTCGACTACATCGATTCTTACTACAACCATCACCGCAAACACTCCGCTCTCAAATACCAATCCCCGGCCCAATTCGAGGCCAATCTTCACTCTCTAAACTAAATCAAATTTGGTCCAGAAAAACGTTGCACCTCTCCTGAAGGCGGGCTGCGGATTCAGTCAGGCCCGTGCAATTGGCACGATGCTCCCGCTTCGTGCGGAATTTGATAGATTCCGTTGACGACCCGGCATGGATGGACAAATCGCTCCTGAAGGTGCGGGATGTGTTCCAAAAAGAGGGCATCGTGTCCGAGGGCGATGTGATTGAATAGGACCAGATGCTGATGAAGCTGACCCATGTCACCGACATGCGGAACCACTGGTACGCCAAATTTGCGCGCAAGCAGACTGATGACGAGGAATTCGCTGACGCCTGCTACACGAACTGCATCCACCTGACAAAACCCGAGGGCACCGGCTTGAAGGTAGTTTTTAAAAACAATGCGATTAGGCACGTGTTCGCCGGCGGCCACTTTAACCGGGTCGATTGAACGAGCGATGGCAACATGGCCCAGGATGTCGTCGGGATGGGTGGGTTCCTCGATCCAGAGAAGTCCAAGGTCAGCCGTTCGGCGTCCGAACTCGATGGCCTGAGCTACGGTCCACTGCTGGTTGGCATCCACCATAATCCTCGCTGCAGGACCGGCTGCTTCACGCACAAGGCGTGCGCGACGCTCATCTCGATCCATATCAGGCGATCCAACTTTGAGCTTCATGGCATCGAAACCGTCGCCGACGGATTTCGCCACATTGGCGGCGACTTGCTCATCGCTGTAATTGAACCACCCGATGGAGGTGTCGTAGCCAGGGTAGCCACTTTCAAGAATGGCCATGCGATCATTGCGTGATGTGCGGGCATCTTCGATGAGCGCGCGGGCCTCTTCGCGGGTGAGAACGTCTTCGACGTAAGAAAAATCAACTGTTGCAAGCAGATCGTCCGTTCCGAGATCGAGCAGCAGACGCCATAGGGGAACATTCCGGGACTTTGCCCAGAGGTCCCAGCAGGCATTTGTCACCGAGGCAAGACCGAGTTGCACCACGCCTTTGTGCGGCCCGAGCCAGCGCATCTGTTGTTCGTCGGCCAGCGACTTCTGCCGCTCCCCAAAGTTGGACATGATCTCTGCAATATCCATCCCTTGAAAACCTGCGGCGTAAAACTCGGCCACACGGCAAACCAGATCATTTCCCTCTCCGAGCGTAAATGCCAGTCCCGTGCCTGTGCGTCCGCACGCATCGTCCAGCAATGTCACGGCATAGGAATAAACGGGATCGCGGTGGATGGCATCGGAGCCGTGGCCGGAACCAATCGGAAACCTGGCGTCGCGGGTGCGGATTGTGGTGATCATAGACTGATAGTTTTTGAAATCAGCGCCGATAGTCGATTTCGGCACCTCCAGAGACATGCATGATGTGTCCGGTGATGAATCGGGATTTGTCACTGAGGAGAAACACACACGCATCGGCGATGACATCCCCTTCAGGGCAGGCACCGAGCGGGTGAATGTCATCAAGGTATTTTTCGATGCTGGTTGGATCGCGTTGTTCGGCACACCATTTGCGTAGCATTGGCGTCCACGTCCCCGCCGGGCAAACCGCATTCACGCGAATGCCGTCCTCAGCATAATCCAGTGCCATGGATTTGGTCAGCGTGTTCATCGCCCCTTTGGTTCCCGTATAGGCGGCATGAATGGATTGTCCGATTACACCCACCAAACTGCTTGTGTTCAAAATCGAGCCGCGGCTGGACTTTAAATGCGGATAGCTATACCGCGTCGTCCAATAGATGCTCTTCAAGTTGATGTCCATGAGGGTATCCCATTCCGCTTCAGTGGTTTCATGAAGCGGCTTGGATGGACTCGCTATCCCGGCATTGTTATGAATCGCATCAAGGCGTCCAAACTCCCCGATGATAAATTGGATGGTCGCTTCAACCTCTTGGCCGTTTGCAACGTCGCAGCGGACGCCATGATGCCGACCAGGTAGTTTCGCTGCTTCGTCAGCGGCCAGATCTCCATCGCGGGCACAAAGCACCACATGGGCACCCTCTGCGGCGTAGGCTTTGGCGCAGTCCAATCCAATGCCCGTGGAACCTCCTGTGAGAAAAATCACTTTATTTTTAAGAAACATAAGCCTGGGAGAAGGATGTTGTATGGGTTGGCAAGTTGTCTGAAATCCTGGTGCATGTCAAACCGCCTGATCGCTCAGGAACTTGAGGATTGAAAACCCACGATGACGCAGTTGGCGGCAATGAAGAAGATGCATCCCGCCAAGGCGCAGATTGCAAAAAGACTCCGAAAAGATACTACCATGACATTTGCCTGGATCGCGCAGCAACTCCACGCCGGGTCGGCAAGCACCTTGGCGAGCGCTTTTTACCAACTGAAAGCGTGATTAGTATAAAATAACCGGACTGACCCGAATGACACAGCGAGTGTTCAGGATCGAGCGACTTTCATTCTAGGGACCTGAGGTTCTAGTCACAGACAATCTCATAAATCGACGACCTGTTTCTGAAAACAAAGTGGAGTCGCGGACGACGAGCAGGGAGGGGGTGTTGCTTACGATGACGGTATGATTCTCGCCGCTTTGCCAGGTGGTAAGTTCCTCGGATACTTCGACGAGGAAAGTGACATCGTTAGCATCGGGGTTGCGTGGGATGGAAATTTGCAAGTAACCCTCGGGATTGATTTCGGCTTGGGGAAGTTGGCTCGCCGAAGAACTCAGGGGATCAAGATCCAAGGCATATTTAAGCAGATTGCTTGTGCCATCACCGGAAGGATTGGCAGCAGCGCCCCAGAGCGTCGACTCAGTTGAGGGATTGCCGGCCTCTTGCGGAAATTTCACCAACTGCCATTGTTCAAAGGGCTTGGCGGGTCGAAACGTTCCACCGCTTGAGTGAAATGCCGGCACGCCGGCAAAGGAGATGGCAGCTCGTTGGGTCGGGGTAATATCATCAAAAGAGTCTCCGATCCTGAGTTGGTGCGAGGAGGTATCAAAACCCTCGACGGTCAGCGTGCTGTTCGGTGTCCATGCTTCTCCGGCGCTTGGAGCAAGGTTGATCGATCCAGATCCTGGCATCAAGATCAGTTTGGAATGATCAAGCAGCCGGATAACTCCCGTGCTTAGATTGTTTGAGTCCACGCGCAATTGGCCACCTGCGAGAACTAGCGGCGCTGTGAGTGGCAATTGCCCGGCACCAAGAACGTGAAGTTCCCCCCCGTAAAGATATGTCGCACCGGTGTAGGCTGCGCCAGCACTCAGCCGAGTGGTGCCTTCTTGGATTGAGATGCCGCCGGATCCGCTGATGTTTGTGTCCAAGAAAATGGTTTTTGGCCCGCTGAGATTTAGAAATCTAGCACCCAAATGGATAGCGCCGGTAAATTGAAGGTTCCCCTGAGCTGCTATCCAATGCTGATGGTCATCCAATGTCATCGAGCAGTTGAAGATTTGTGTTGCGGGTGAGTCGTTGCGAATCCCGACATATCCGACCGTGAGCGTT
>JBGSMR010000017.1:0-2496 GCA_041740065.1 Chthoniobacterales bacterium | reverse complement strand
CACTCCGCTCCGGGGGCTGACGGAGTGGAAGCCGTCGAGCCATAGGCGAAGAAGGCTGGAGCGCAGTCAGCCCCCGGAGCGGACGGCGATTGGTGAAGGGGGCCTGGTAGGGTAAAGTTCAGGGATGCAAATTTACGCATGTGAGCTTGGAGACAGCCAGCGACCACAACCTCCACAGCAATGCCAAGACTGCAAAGGATGTGTTCGTTTGCACGGGCATGGAAGCTACGAGCGTCATCGGGGGTGCGACGGAGAAGAAGTCGTGAAGGTCAAACGCTACATCTGCCCGCGGTGTCGACACACATGGAGCGTGATCTCGGCGGGCGTTGCGCAAGTTCAACCCGTTGAGGGACATCTTGGCCCGATTGGCCCGCGACTTCAAGACCGCACTTTATGCGTGTTACCGAAGTTTGCAGCCGCACTGGGAGCGGGAAAAGCTTCCCGCACCAGCAGGCTGAGGCCTTCGGGGAAGCACCCCACAAAAGCGTTTTATTGGAAGCTGGCAGTGGGCGGAGCAAAACCATCGGCCTATGCAAGAACCGATACCAAAACCCAAAGAGCACCTCGCGCTTGTACGCTTCGAGGTCATCTGCCACATCAAAACCCTACGTTCCAATGGACTTCCGCTGGCCGAACGCCTGAGGGCCGCATCCTCGCGCCCTTGGCCCGGGGACGACGGGCAGTATTATTCCTATCGCACGATTGAAACGTGGTCGTTTGCGCGCGGGCGGCGAGGCTTCGCCGCGCTGGCAGGCAAAGCCCGCCGGGCCGACGCTGGGAAAAGCCGCGCAATCGACGAAGAAACCGGCCTGTGGATCATCGAGCGGATGAGAAAGAATCCGAACACACCGATCTCGGTTCTCTACCGGCACTGGCAAGACCGCGGGCGCGGACTGCCTTCGTTAAGCCCGGTGTTGCGCTTCCTTGTCGCCCACGGCTACGACCGCCGCAGTCTCAAAGCCGGGCGTTTGGAAAACGGTCCGACCAAGGCCTTCGAAACGCCTACACCCAACGTCCTTTGGATGGTCGACTTTGCCTGCGGCACGACGCTGCGTTCGAACGAAGGCAACGTGATCTCGACCCAACTCTGTATCCTCGTCGACGACCACAGCCGCCTCATCCCGTACGCCGCTTATTACACGAGCGGAGATACGGCTAGCTTCCTGGACTGCCTCAAACAGGGGGTGCTGCGCCGAGGCCTGCCGCACAAGCTCTACACCGACCAAGGCGGGCCGAATCCGGGTGCGACAGGCGCGAAGAGAGAGTGCGCCCCAAAACGGGAAAAGGCCAGCAACCCTTGTGTTCATGAGCCTTCGCGGGCGACGAGCGATTTCGGCTGTCCGTTAACCGAATCACGGTGAAGTTTGCGACTCCACGAAAATGGCTCCTCATGCCCGACGTTCTGGGAAATTCAAACAGAGAGTCCGGGTCGCGGAAATCAACTGATTTCAGGGGGTTTCAGATTTCGTGAAAAGGGATGGTGTGGCGTCAACATGTTGTTGAAAACTCGAAATCATTGGTGTTTCACTGCCTCAATTACTTGATCCCATGCCCATTCGATACGGGTTCCCACTCCTGCGAGCGTGATCACCTGCGGGGGCTCTGTCGCTGCGTCTCGAATCCGCTCCTGCCAAAACGCCGTGCGCCCGTCTTCGTCGATCTCTGGAAGCATGAGCGTGGAAACGCACTTCAAATCGAGATCCCGAATCGATGGGGCAATGAGAATGTGCTTACCGCCATCCAATACAACATCCTCCGGCCCCGAGCTGCCGATTGACACGACATCGAGAGCATTCTTTATCTCGTTCGGTGCATCCAGAAGTCGGATTTCCCGCCTGGTCTGGATTGCAAGGATGCGCATCAACTTGCCCCAATCAGGCCCCAAAACGGTTTCGTCGGGGAAGACGCGGAGTGCTGGTTGGGCTGCTTCCGATTTTAGCCGAATAGATGCGACCGTGAAATAGCCGGACTCATCCTGGGCAAATTGTCGGTCCATTGCGTCACCCTTGCTCTGAACCATACCCACAACAATCAACCCGGCCAACACCAGAATTGCGCACACTGCGGCCCAACCGATGTGCGGAAGTGGTAAACTCCGAGGTTTGGCGCGTAACAGCGGAATAATCAATCCCACCGAAACAACGCTTGGGATTACCCATACCAACGGCTCCTCCATCGTCGTGCTGAAAGTCCCGCTGACTAAAAACGCTGCCAAACTCCCCCAGGCAGCAATCCGCCAGACGGCGAGCTTCTCCCCACGTCTCGGCCAGGTCCACGCCCAGAATGAGGCGATGGCCAAGAACACCGCAACAAATGGGAGCCATCCCATCTCGACAAGGAAGGTCAGGTAGCTGTTGACCATTGTTCTGTAGCCCTCGGTGCGATCCACCGCCTGATACCACTGCATGAATTCACTGCCAGAGCGCCCCGGACCGAACCCACCGGGGTTCTCGTAGGCCATCTGCAATGCCGCACTCCATAGCTCCAGGCGATTGC
>JBGSMR010000006.1:0-4227 GCA_041740065.1 Chthoniobacterales bacterium | reverse complement strand
AAGCGAACCCCGTGTCAGAAAACGCCGCCCAAAAAATTACCGCCTCCTGACCAAACCCCGCAGCAATATGGGTCCCTTGCCACACCGAAAGGTCGGCCGCGAAAATTATCCCAAATCTCCCTTAAGTTAGCGCCATTCGGGCCTGACCAAGGATCATATTCAGACTCTGGACGGAATTTTCATCCGGCGACATCGCCTCAATCTGCATCAGAATGCCTGCGCGGACTTCATTCGACCGGCCATCCGCCGTCTGCGTAGGGTCCTGTGCCGCCACTTCCTCCGCCATGGCCGACTTCACTTGTGCGATGGCATCGCTGACAGAGCGTGCATCTGCCGCACGAACTGGCAGACCGATCGCGACGATGACGAGCGCTAGTATAGAGATCCATTTCATCGACCCGTATTTCACTTAAAATCCAAGCCCTTGGCAAGACCGCTTACGACGATACGAAGCCCGAACGCAAGGATCCGCCCCGAGGCATAGCGCCAAAAGCGAATACATCTACTCACGCGATCGTCCTCTCTCTTGAGAAACAAATCCCCACGGATCAATCAAGGCGTTGCACAACCAATTCCTTTCTGCCATCAATTCCGAAAATGTTGCAATTGATCGGCAGGCAGGCGCTTTCTACCATCACGGGTCTTGGCGATTTTGCTTTATTTTTCGCGAAGTCGTTGGGAGCCGCGGGCAAGTCCCGACGGTTGATGCGGCGTGTCGTGCGATCGGTGTATGAACAAGGCGCCCTTTGCCTTCCGGTTATTTTGATAGTTGGAATGTTCACAGGTCTTGTGCTGGGACTGCAGGGGTATTATGTGCTCAACCGTTTCGGCTCCGAAGGTCTGCTCGGTGCGCTCGTTTCACTGAGTTTGGTCCGTGAAATGGCACCCGTCCTTGCAGCGCTGATGCTGGTCGGGCAGGCGGGATCGGCCCTTGCGGCAGAGCTTGGAATTCAGCGGAACTCCGAGCAAATCGTCGCACTAGAAACCATGGGCGTGAGCAGCCATGGATACTTGATCACTCCACGCTTAATCGCATCATTACTGGTTTTCCCTATCCAGACGGCGCTTTTTGTCGCCGTGGGATTGTGGGGCGGTAGTCTTTCCGGGTCACTTTTGCTTGGCGTCGAATCCGGCGTGTATTGGTCGTCCGTCGAGCGGGCTGTGGGTTCGGACGACATCAGGGAATGTTTTACCAAGGCAGCCATTTTTGGACTTCTCGCGATAAGCATCTGTGCCTACCACGGCTTTAACGCGCATCGATGCTGCTCGGCCACGGGTGCCCGGGCCGTGAGCGCATCGACCACTCGTGCCGTCGTGCATTCCAGCATCATCGTCCTGGCAGCTGACTACGTGATCACGTCGTTTCTTGTGTAATCATGCGTTCGGAAAATACAGATTTTCTGCTTCAGGTCGTCGGCTTACGCAAAAGCTTCGGCGACCATGCGGTCCTAAAGGGGATCGGACTGGACGTGCCCCGAGGCAGTGTGTTCAGCGTGCTCGGACCCAGCGGCGCGGGGAAATCTGTATTTCTCAAATGCCTTGCCGACGTCGAGCAACCGGATGCAGGCGAAATCCGCTTCGACGGGCGTCCGCTCACGATCCATGACCCGACCGCCCGGTCAAATTTCCGCCGCCGCTGCAGCTTCCTTTTTCAAAGTAACGCGCTCTTCGACTCCTTGACGGCCCTCGAAAATGTGGGCCTCCCGTTGGAACAAACTACCGACCTGAACGATCGCGAAATCCGTGAGCGCAGCCTGGAGGCTCTCCGACAACTCGAAATCCACACCTACTGCAACCACTATCCGGGAATGCTCTCCGGTGGCATGCAAAAGCGCTTGGCATTGGCCCGCGCCATCGTGACCCGGCCAGAGCTGGTTTTTTTTGATGAACCCACGGCGGGCCTCGATCCCTTACGTCGCAATGCGGTCTTCACGATGATCGCCCAATACCAGCGCCAGTTTGGATTCACCGCGCTCATCGTGACCCATGATGTGGTGGAGGCACTTGCGGCCAGTGATCGGGTGGCGCTACTGGAGCATGGGCAAATCCGCTTTGAGGGCACGCCGAGTGAGTTTTCCGCATCCACTCAACCCGTCGTCTGCGCCTTTCGCGACAGCGCTGGGGCACTTGGCACCGCGCTTGCTGCAATACGTCGCGGCGAACGCATTACATCCGACGATTTATGAAACACAATAAACTAGAATTCCTTGTCGGGATCTTCGTTCTTCTGGGATTAGCTGCCGTGGCGTATCTCACCATGAAGCTCGGCTCTGGCTCGATGATGGGCGGTGACACTTACGTCATCGAAGCCCGATTCACCAACGCGGGAGGACTGAACAAAGGAAGCAGCGTCCTGTTAGCAGGTGTCTTTGTCGGTCGCGTCGAGGAAGTCAGGATAGATCCCGGTGATTACTGCGCGATCGCAACGCTACGCGTGCCCTCTGTGCTCCGACTGCCCACCGATACAATGGCGTCGATCAAGACGACGGGCCTGATTGGAGACAAACATATATCCCTTGCCCCCGGCGCCGATGAGACATATCTAGAAGCAGGAACAAGAATCACAATGACCGAGTCGGCAGTAGATCTGGAATCCCTGATTGGAAAGATGGCGTTCGGAAGCGTCGAAGAAAAACCCGAGCCGCAACCTGCACCATGAATTTACGATTTCTCATTTTGCTCGGGATGTTGTTTGCGCTTCAGAACAATACCTCGGCAACAACTGCGGATGCAGAGAAGCGTTTAGAAAGGGCCATCGACGATGTGCTAGCCGTTGCCAACCATTCTACGGGCGGCGCCGCACTGGCCGACAACCTCCGTCCCGTGCTCGAAAAACATCTGAGCTTTAGCGCCATGACTCGCCGCGCTGTGGGCCCAGGCTGGCGACAATTTTCTAAGACACAGCAGGATGAATCCACCCTGCTGTTCACCACACTCATCATTCGCACCTACAGTAACAAACTCACCCCGGGCGAACAGCCAGTGATCAAATTCAAACCGGCATTAGCACCCGAGCCCGGCCGCGTGGATGTGCCAACCACTCTGCTCTACCAAGGGAGCGACTACAGCGTCACCTATCGCATGGAGGAAGCGGAAGGCTGGCGGGTGACTGATGTCGTGATCGAGGGCGTAAGCCTCATCGCGAACTACCGCACCCAACTCGATGCACAATTTAAAAAAGGTGGCGCGCAAGCGGTCATCAGCTCGCTAAACCAGTCCGTTAATCGCCCACAATGAAAAACTACTCCTGCCTACTCCCGCTCCTTCTTGCGTCCATGATCCCACTCATTCCCGGATGTTCTTCTGCACGGAAGGCACCGGCTCCCGCCGCACCTGCGATCAGCGGAGATGGTAAGTCGGTCGCCGCAGCAGACGATCTGGATGAATATGAAAGCCTTTCAATCGCAGATCCCCTGGAGCCGCTGAATCGGGCGACATTTATGCTCAATCACGGGATCTATTACGCGATCCTGCGTCCGATCTCCAAAGGGTATGAATTTATTGTCCCGAAATTTCTGCGCACTGGTATCCACAATGCATACGAGAACGTGAAGTTTCCAGTTCGCTTCGTAAATAACACGCTCCAGGGGAATTTTCAGCAGGCTGGAAAAGAAACTGGGAAATTCCTCGTGAATTCCGTCGTCGGTGTGGGCGGGCTAATGGAGGCGTCCGAGTGCATCCCAGCGCTCGCGGATATACCCCGTGCCGATACCGGCCAGACGTTTGCCAAATGGGGACTTGGTCACGGCCCCTACCTTGTCCTCCCGCTCCTTGGTCCCAGCAGCGTGCGAGATGGCGTTGGGCTCGCAGGAGACTTTGCTCTGAACCCCGTCAGTTGGGTCACCATCATCTACGGAGGATATGCATGGACGATTGCCATCCCAGCAGCAAATACGATGCGTTCTCTTCCAAATCAGCTCGCGCAGTACGATGCCGCTACGGAGAACTCAGTGGACGCATACCTTTCCGCACGCACAGCATACGTGCAATATCGCAAGGCCATTGCAGAACGGTGAACAGAAACATCTCAGACTACCGCGCACTGCCGCGAATCGCTGAAATGGTGCGCGCTACAGGGTTCGAACCTGGTTCTTCGCTATTTCCAGTGGGTGGCGGGGATGGGAAGTTTGGCGGCGGTGAAGTAGAGCATGGTGATGAGATTTTCGGTGGAACGGTAGCCGCGAGCTTTGCGTTTGACGGCGGAGAAGACGCTGTTGAGTCCCTCCA
>JBGSMR010000435.1:0-3554 GCA_041740065.1 Chthoniobacterales bacterium | reverse complement strand
GGCGCGGATTGAAACGATGTCTGCCATTGCTGTTTTTTTACTTGAGGAATCGCCCCCCACGCGGGGGCGCGGATTGAAACTCGGATTCGGCATCGTATTGATCCGCCAGCCCTGATCGCCCCCCACGCGGGGGCGCGGATTGAAACCTCGGGCTCGCCCCAGGTTTGGCCGGGGGAAATAGGGGTCAGGCAGTAAAATGTTATACATCGCCCCGCACGCGGGGGCGTGGATTGAAACTGGGTAAACACAAGAAAATGGACGTATCTGAGATCTTGGCGCAGGTAGGGATGGCTGGAAGAATCGAGGGATTGAATCTACGGTTTAACCACAACTTCCGAAATTGGCGCGATGGCATTCTACGCATTACTAACGTATTCTAACAAAAGTTAGGCGTTGCGCATTTCAATCCGAACTGCGCGTCGATCAATCACCATCATGAATCCATCCGAACGCATCTCCCCTCCCCGGCTGTTAATTTTGCTCGGCAGTCCTCGCCGCGCGGGAAACTGCGCAGCGCTTGCGGAGGCAGTCAAACTTGGGGCTGAGGCAGCGGGTGCGGCAGTGACGCTGCGTTTTCTGGATGACTGCATCTCTGGGTTTCTTCGGGATTGCCGCAGTTGCCGGACGCCAGATGGAGAGTGTGGAATTCAGGATGGATACCGGTCGTTGTTTTTCGATGATTTCCTTCCTTCGGACGGCGTCGTGTTTTGCTCGCCGATCTACTGGTATGCTGTGTCTGCACAAACAAAGGCATTTTTTGATCGAAGTTTTTGCTACTACGCAAACTCGTATCCGGGCTCTGAACAGGTGGTCGAGCAGATGGTGGGAAAGCGACTAGGTTTGGTGATGTCCTCTGAAGAAACCTATCCTGGCGCGGCGCTCGGGATCGTGCACCAGATTCAGGAATTTGCCCGTTATACGAACTCGGAATTTGTCGGTATTGTCCGTGGTGTCGGCAACAGCCGGGGTGAAGTTCGAAGCGATCCGCAAAATCCGCTTCGCCTAGCTGAGCACCTCGGCAGGGAGTTTTTTAGCCAAAAATATTCGGATTACCGCCTCGAGACTCCGCGCAGCGGCAAGGTCTGGCCTGAAAGTTGAAATCCAGAGCGATACGATGGTATCGGAAACAGTTCAGACGAGACCTCGTTCCCGGCCGCCCTCGTGCCCCAAGAGAAACCGCTTCCGCCAAAGCCCCCCTCCGTATCCGGTAAGTCGGCCATCTGCTCCGACGATGCGGTGACAAGGCAAAACAATGGCCATCCGGTTTTCACCGACCGCCCGAGCCACGGACCGCACGGCGGTGGGGCGACCGACCTGTGCTGCCAGTTTGCCATAAGTCCATGTCTCGCCATACGGCACTTCCAAAAGCGCTCGCCACACTTGTTCTTGATGAACGGTTCCGGCGTGGAGCATCGGCGTGGCAAACGTGCGGAGATCACCGCGGAAGTAGGCGTCTAGTTCTTCACGCATCTGCCGCATGGGGAGTGTTTCTCCAGGAAAAAATACGACGTTCCAACGTTTCCCGAGAGTGGCAAACTGAGTCTCCAGCATCCTCCGATCCCAAAATTCCACTAAATGCACAGCGGCGTCATCTCCAGCAACCAAGATCGGGCCGAGCGGCGAAGCCACCTGTGCGATTTGAAACGCCCGCTTCGTTTGCGCTAGGCGCGGAGATTGACCCGTAGCGCGTCGCAAGGCGTCACAGAATCCGCTGACAGAGTCAAAATCGGCATCCATCGCAGCTTCAAGAATAGGAGACCCCTCCTGTATTCGAGAAAACGCCTGACCAAGCCGCCGCGCTCGTAAGTAGGCGAGAAACGTCATTCCATGCTGCGCCTGAAACCAGCGCCGGACTCGCGCCGGTTCGATCCCAAATTCCGATATGTCACTCGTCGTCCATCGACGCGTGGGGTGAGCGTCAATGGTGGAAAGCAGGGCAGTCAACCAGTCGGGAGTCGCACCTGTAGGATCCAACGGACGACAGCGCTGGCAAGGGCGGTATCCTGCCGCAAGGGCCTCTCCGGCACGGGGAAAAAATTCCCCATTTTTGCGTAAGGGTTTGCGTGCTGAACAAGTCGGTCGGCAAAATATCCCGGTCGTCCGCACCCCCATCACGAAGAGCCCCTCATACGACGCATCCCGCCGAACGAACGCATCGTACATGGAATCCTCGTCCAAAAGTAAATCGGCTGGTTGCATGCGGAGAAAACTAGCGCAACACCGCCTGCCACCGCCACCGGTTTTGCTACACCGAACTTTCTCCGATCAGAACGGACGGGCCCCCGCGCGGACAATATCCGCAAAGCTCCGTGGCTCGAGTGCCGCACCGCCGACCAATGCGCCATCAATGTCAGGCTGACTCATCAACTCGACGGCATTGCTGGGTTTGACGCTTCCACCGTATTGGATCTGCACTTTCTCAGCGGTGGCCCGGTCGGAGAGTTCGGCAAGCACTTCACGCACGTGCGCATGGCATTCCTGAGCTTGTGCGCTGGACGCTGTCTTGCCCGTGCCGATGGCCCAGACAGGCTCGTAAGCGATAACCACATCGGGAAGCTGTTCGGAAGTGACCATTGCGAGCGATCCGCGCAATTGCGTGGCGAGCACTTCCTTTTCGCGACCTGCTTCACGTTCCTCCAACGTCTCGCCGACACACAGGATGGGCCGGAGCTCAGATGCTAATGCAGCTAAGACTTTTTTATTAATGACCGCATCCGTTTCGCCAAAAATCTGACGGCGTTCGCTGTGGCCAACGATGACATACCGTACATAAAGATCACGCAACATGGCTGCGCTGATCTCGCCCGTGAAAGCCCCGCAGCGCTCCGAGTACATGTTCTGCGCTCCCAGGCGGATCCGCTGCGATCCGCCAAGCAATTCGGAAAGCTTCGCAAGGGCGGTAAATGGCGGAGCGATGATGATTTCAACGCCGTTTACTTCTTCCACTTCGGGACGGAAATCTTTGAGGAAGTTTTCCGCCTCGGCGACGGTCATGTTCATCTTCCAATTGGCAGCGATGATTTTTTTACGCATGGGACGGTGTATTCTTAGATCTGGGTTGTGATTTCGTGAAATTGTCAGGCAGCGTCAGATAGCGTGGCCACGCCAGGAAGTTGTTTTCCTTCGAGCAGCTCAAGCGAGGCTCCGCCTCCGGTCGAAACGTGGGTGACACGATCAACGATGCCAAATTTCTTGGCTGCAGTGGCGGTATCTCCACCACCCACCACGGTGGTCGCGCCCGCATCCGTCGCCTTGGCAATCGCTGCCGCCATCGCCTTGGTGCCTGCAGAAAATTTCTCAAACTCAAAAACACCTGGAGGGCCGTTCCAGATGATCGTCTTTGCTCCGGCAATGACCTTCGAAAACGCTTCTGCGGTTTGAGGACCCATATCGAGTCCCATCCAGCCGTCGGGAATTCCATCGGACGCTTGAGCCACGCCGGTTTCCGCATCCTCGGCAAACTTGTTTGCTGTCGTGAAATCCACCGGAAGATGGATCTTCACGCCCTTCGTCTTGGCTTTCTCCATCAGTTCAGGAACGATTTTTGCCCCGTC
>JBGSMR010000416.1:0-8608 GCA_041740065.1 Chthoniobacterales bacterium | reverse complement strand
TCAATCGTTCGCCTCATGACAAACCTGCCCTCTCCGCTTAAGTGGTATTTTCCTCTGCGTCGCCCCCACACGGGCGTCACCCTTGGCAACGGCCTCCAAGGCGTGCTCGTCTGGGGTGAGAGCAGCTTGTTCATCACCGTCGCCCGCGCCTGCTTTTGGGATCATCGCGGTGGCCACGACATTCCTGCAACGACGAATTTCACTGCGGTCCGTCAAGCGCTCGAAAATGAAGACGATGGCGCGCTGAATGCCCTGTTCCCAAAGCGTCCGGTCGGTGCGCCGTTCCCGCAACAGATGGGCGGCGGTCGCCTCGAACTCACCTTCGCCGCAGGTCTGCGTCCGCTCGAAGCCACGCTCGATCTCGCTACGGCCACCATCGAGGTCCGCGTCGGTCGGCATCCCGGCGACCCCGACGCCAAAACCGTGCGTATCCAACAATCCGTTACCGAGGAAGTCTGCTGGCTTGACGTCGATCCCTCCTGGCTCGCCGACGAGGGCGTGCGCCTGCACCCCGCGTTCAGTCTCGTACACAACAACGCCATGGCGTCCCTTGGCATCGCCGCGCCCAAAGAGTGGACCGACTCCACCGGCGGCGGTTTTGTGCAGACCCTGCCCTCCGACACACCGCTCGGCGTCGCCTGGCAACACGCGGGCAACCGCATCACGCTCGCCACTGCGTTGGACAAGGGCGCGGAAGATACCGTGCGCACGCGCTTGCGAACCTTCGACGCCAACGCCGCCGACGCCGCCGACGCCGCTCGCACCGCTTTCTGGTCTCGTTACTGGGCTGACGCCGCCCGCGTCACCTTGCCCGACGCCACACTCCAACAGCAGTTCGACTACGGTCTCTACCGCCAGGCCGGCCTGATCCGCCGCCAAGCGCCCGCCGCCACGTTGCAAGGCCCGTGGATGGAAGACACCGCCATCCCGCCGTGGAGCAACGACTACCATTTCAACATCAACGTGCAGCTCGTTTATGGGGCCGCGCTCGCTACCGGCCAAGCCGCCGAGATGGTCCCGCTTTGGGAGATGTTGCGCAACTGGTTGCCGCGCCTGCGCGAACTCGGCGAACGGTTTTACCAGAAACCCGGCGCCATGATTCTGCCGCACGCGGTCGATGATCGTTGCCAATTAATGGGTAGTTTCTGGGCAGGCACCATCGACCAAGCATGCATCGCCTGGATGGCCCGCATGGCGTATCAATATTTCCAATACACCGGCGATCTTGTTCACCTGCGCGAGCTCGTCTGGCCGTTACTCATCGGAGCGTTTGAAGGCTACCACGCGATGCTCGTGACCACCACCGGCCCCGATGGCACGAAGCGCCTCAGTCTCCCTATTAGTGCGAGCCCCGAGTTCGGTGGCTCCGACCGCGACAAATGCTGGGGCCGCGACGCCAGTTTCCAACTCGCCGCGCTCCACGCCACGGTCCACGACCTGCAAGCGGTCGCCCCGTTACTCGGCCATGCCGCCGATCCGCGCTGGGCCAACGTGGCCGAGCACTTGCCGCCCTACACCGTCGTTTCTGCCGCCGACGGGGGCTACGGCTGGATCGGCTCGCCCTCCGAACGCATCGGACTGTGGGCCGGACAAGATCTCTCCGAGAGCCATCGCCACCATAGTCACCTCGCCGCGATCTATCCGTTCTGCACCGTCAGCCCCTTTGATCCCGCGCATCACAAGATCGTCTCCCGCAGCCTGAATCATTGGAACAGAATGGGCATGGGCAACTGGACCGGTTGGTGCGTTCCTTGGGCCTCGACGTTATGCTCGCGCAGTGGTTTGCCCGATGCCGCGCTCAGTTACCTGCAATTACTCGCGCGCCAATTCACCAACGAAGGCCACGCCACGTTGCACAACGCCAATTGCTCCGGTGTCTTCGCCTGGGACGACGGCTCCCTCGCTTGGCCCGATAACCGCAAGGGCCCCGATTTTCTCTACCATGAGGTCATGCAACTGGATGCGACCATGGGCGCAGTTGCTGCGATTCTGGAGATGTTCGTCTCGTGCCGCGATGGCGTGATCACCGTCATGGATCGTCTGCCCAACGGCTGGCGCGAGCTGTCCTTCAACCGCGTGCGCACCGAGGGCGGTTTCGTTGTCTCCGGTATTCTGCGCCACGGGAGGCTGGAAGAATTGACCATCTTGAGCACACGCGGAGGGGAACTACGGCTTGTCGCCGACCTCGGATTCGGTTGGAGTGAGCCCGTGGTGATCAGCACCCAACCTGACCAGACCAGCCATTTTTGCAGAAGCTAACAGGTTTTTTAGACGTCCCCCTCATCGAAGATACACCGCGGCGAGACGACACGAGAGGAAGAGAAAATAACAGCGCAGCGGTTTGACATGTAGCTATTGACCCTGTGGATATCCGTAAACGCTACACCCTATTCGCTGTGCATTCTGATGCGCCACCTGGGTTGTAGACTGTCGAGTGTGCCGGTGAAAAATTTTTGGTTCTTCGCTATTTCCAGTGCGTGAATATCAACAAAAGCAGACTCGCCTTCGGGGAAGCCGTTATCAAAGCAAACGCAGGACCGCGGAGGAACTCTGGATGGAAATTCAAAATGCCCTCTGCTACCCGGTGCCTCTGCGGGATAAGCATCCACTGAAAACAGCGAAGGACCAAATTTCTTGCGAACACACGCTCGGATTCCGAGATTTGAAATACCTTGACCACATGGCCTGGGGCGTTTTGATGATGATGGAAACGTTGTCACAGATGCTGTTGCTCACGAAGCCGTAGTGTGCATCGGTTTCGGAGCGGCAGGTACTGAGTGGAATTAGATTGGCTGGGACTTTGCAAAACGCTCCCCCAGGCCTCATGCGGCGAGATAGACAAAATTGGTCGAGGAATCTGTTTCACCTCAAACAGATTGGAGGGAGAGGAGTTGGCCTAGTCCTCGATACCGATCCGGATGGCAGGTGAGAATGAGGATTTGGAGGTGGGCCGCTTGGGTGCTGAGGGCGTCGAGGATGCGTTCCTGGCGAACCGGGTCGGTGTTTACAAGCACGTCATCAAGGATGAGAACTTGGGGTTCGTCGGTTGCGAGTTCTTGCGCGACGGCGAGGCGTAGGCAGAGGAGAAGTTGTTCTTTGGCTCCCTGCGAAAGTTGATCGAAGGCATGACACTCTTCGCGGGAGCGACCGATGCCATTGATTTGAAGGTGTTCGTCGAGGAAGACCCGCCGTGTAGAATCTCCGGTGAGTTCGGCGAATGCAGTCGTTAGGCGGTTTTCCAACGGAGTGAGGACCGCTTTTGTTGCGGCCTGTTTGCGGTGCTCGATCAGGTCGTGGGCCACACGCGCGCACCATGCCTGGCTGCGGGCGGCGTCCCGGCGGAGGATCGCTTCGGCTCTTCTTTCCTCCAGTTCGGTTTCGCGCGAGTAGAGTCCTTGGCCACCGAGAGTCTGCAGGATTGCCCGGGCCTGGTCGCGGTCGGTGCGAAGGGACAGGAGTTCATTGACGATTTGCTGGAGCGAAGTCGCGGCACGTTTATTGCGTTCTGGAAGTTTTTCGAAATCGGGGGGTAATTCTTTTTCGGTGGCAATCACGCGCGCCTCGGCTTGAGAGAAAGTGATTTGAGCGGTTGTTTTGGCGGTGTCGATGCCCTCGGGATGGCGGGAAACGAGGTCCTTGATTTGGGTTTCCAAAATCTTAAGGCGCGATTCGTGGTCGGCGGCAGTTTTTGCGGTATCCTGAGCTTTTTGGACTGCGGTGCGTTCCTTGGCACGGAGTTGGGTCAGGTGCTTGGTGAATTCGGCAAGAGCTTTTTCGGAAGCGGGCACCGCTTCGGATTGGGTGGCTTCAGCCGTTTCAAGATCGGTGAGGCTGAGAACCTGTTCGTCCGGTGTGGACGCCAGCAACACCGTCAGGGTTTCGGCGCGACGTTTGGCGGTGGCTGCGGCTTCGCGGAGTGCGGCGAGGTTCTTCGATTCGCCGAGATGGGGGGCCAATAGGTTTGTGGTGGCCTTGATTTGGGCATCCAGTTCCTTCCTCGCGGTAAGCGCCTCGCGAGCGGCATTCAAGGATTGAACCCCGGCCTGCTGCAATGCGTCGGTGAGTGTGGTTTCGGCATGTTCCAGATCGGCGGCGGCGCTCTGCGCGTCCTGAGATCCGGATCGGATGGTAAGGCGTCCCCAACCTTCGAGTTGGAGATCCATGGCGCGGGGGCTTTGCAAGCGATGGAGTTTGCCTGCCGTGAGCTGCTGGCGATCAGGGGCCGAATTGCCGAGGTGTTCAAAACTCGCATCAGCATCGGGCGTCAACTCGACCGTGAGGCCAAGAGCCAGGATTTGCGCACGCTGGGTGCGGATGGCTTCGGATTGTTCTTCGAGTTTGCGAATCTGTGGCGGAGTGAGAGCCGGCAGAACTGCGCGCCGAGATTCCAGCGTCGCAATTTCCGCAGTGACGGTCTCCGCAGTTTCCCGCTGTTTGGCCAGTGTCTCTGCATCGGCATTCAGGCGGCGCAATTTTAGAAGTCCCTGCAAACGCTGGTGGGCGGAGCGGAGGGATTGTAGGCGGGCTTCCTGTTCGGGTTGTTCTGACTGGCTGGCATCAATAAGCGAGCGGAGCTCAGTGAGGGCTCGTTCGGCATCTGCTGCGGAGGATTGCGCTAATGCGAGCCCCGTTTTGATCTCTTTGTGTTCGCTTTGGAGGCGGCAGAGCATGTCCGAGTCGGTTGCGAGAACGGCAAGTTTTTCTTTGGCCGACGTCAGGGCCTGTCGGCGGGCAGTGAGTTCGCCCGTGAGGCGTTCCGCAGCTAATGCCTGGTCTCGAAGCGTGGTGGAAGAGGCTGTTTGTTCCGCATGTTCTCTTTCCAACCGGAGAACTTCCGCCTCGCTTTGCTGATACCGTCGGTGGGTTTCCTCCAGTTTCTCGCGCGTCCGGCCAATCTCATCAAGCGCTGATTCGATTGCCGTGAGGTCGTCTTCGGCGACACGGAGGGGGCCGCCTGTGCGCGGTTGGCCTGTCGAAGTAATTATGGTATCTGCCGTCGTGACGAGGCAGAGGCGGAGCGCCTCAATGACTGGATCCAATTCAACACGGGCGAGGCGTGTGCGAATCCGCTGGCCGACATCCGGATCGTTTAGGCCCGGCCATGCGGCGGGTTCTCCCTGACGGGCCCAGAGAAATCCGAGGAAACCCCAGTGCTCCGGCTTGGTCGCGCCGCGGCCGGGAAGTGCGGACTGGAGAAGTGCCTGCACGCGCTGGTCAGCATCGTCTGCTTCTGCCAGAAGCTCCCAAGTGCCAGAGCGCAATTGCGAGAGTCGGCTCTCGGGTTTTTGGAGGAAGGTTTTGGCAATGCGAAATTGGCCGGCGCGGGTTTCGAATTCGACGGTAACCCGGGGAGCCAGCGAAGTTCCGGCGGGCTGGAGGACTTTTATTTCCTCGCTCTTGGTGGTGTGCCGGTCGAAGAGTGCACGTGCGGCAGCTTGGAGTGCTGTGGATTTTCCCGATTCGTTGGGAGCGGAGAGGATATTGATGCCGGGAGGGAAAGGGCCGAGACGGACCGTTTCGCGGAAGCGGCCGACATGCGTTAATTCTAGGGAGTGAAGGATCACGCAGTCACCTCCTGAAGCGTCTGAAAAAGCGTCTGGCGCAACTGGGCAAACCACTCGGGAGTGAGCTGGGCAAGATCGATCTTGGCGGGCATAAGCAACGATTGGGCCGCGGCAAGGGTGAGGGGCTGCGTGAGAGTTACTTGATCACCCGGGGCTAAGGCCGAGCCGGTCGCGAAGGCTTCGAGTTGATCGATGTCTGCTAGCACCTGCGCCAGAATCGGGTGGCGAGCCTGGAGATCTGCGCGTTCCGCAGCAGTGAGCGCAATCCGGGTCGCATCTACAATTTGGTGAAAGAAGAATCCTTCGACATCCTTTTTCAATGCGGCTTTGATCTCCGCAACTATTTTCGGTGAGGCACTGCCGGAGAGTGTGACGCGAAGGACCGTCTGCGCTGCCTTTGCGCGCAGATCGGCCAAAGACTGGTTCAGCGATGCCTGCGACGATTCTTGCGTGTGAAAATCGAGATTCAACACGCGCCAGGTCAGGGTGGCGACGTGTATTGCTTCCACTCTCGGCGATCTTCCCGGCGCTTCGATCTCAACAAAAGCGACGTTGCCCGAGCGGTCGTTGGAAAAACGATCCGGCTCTGGTGTTCCTGGCATGACGATGCGGCCGCCATCGGTGTCAGGCAACCAATTGTGCCAGTGGCCGATGGCGAGATAGTCAAGACAGGCACGTGAAGCGGCATCGAGCGCAATGGGGAAGTCGTTCGGTTGGTGCTTTCCTTCAATGGCTAGAGCACCATGCGTGATGCCGATCTTGATTTGGTCCGCAGGAATATCGTTAGCGAAGCCGACGAGTTTTAAGCTCGGGTCGGTACTGGAGAGCTTTTGCGCAAGAGGCGAGGCTAGCAAAACCGCCCCGCCGAGATCGATCGCACAAGCTTCGCGCAGAATATGGATATTTGTCGGAGGGTGTAGGAATATCTTCCGATTCCAAAGCGATTCCGGCCCAGAGTTTGGGTCGTGATTTCCCGGCAGGATGTAGATTGGCAAAGAGGGAAATTCGCCCATCATCCCCACCACATCGGAAACAAGTTTTTCGTCGACTTGGTTGTCTTCAAACAGATCTCCGGCGATCAAATAGGCATCCACAGTGCGGTCGTGGGCGATTTCTAAACTCCGTCGGAGCGTCACCAGTCGTGCAGAACGTAAGGATTCTGCTGTGGCGCCGAACTGTCGAAAACGAGCACCCAGTTGCCAGTCTGCACTATGAAAAAATCGAAACATTATCCTAGATTCGCTAAAAGACGATGGCGGTGAGTTTGATTGTGGCTCAACTAAATACGAGGAAAATACCTGCTAAACGCGAGCAGGGAAAACCTCAGGCACGACCATTTGCTGCGGCCACGCGGCTTCCCCATTCCAGGAGTTCGGAGGTGCAGTCGTCGCGGTCCAGTGTGCATTCGATCAGCACGGGTCCATCGTGCGCGCCCGCTTGCGACACAGCGCTTGCCAGTTCGCCGGCGGTGGAAGCTTTGAGCCCGAGCCCATTGCCCTCACCGGCGTTGAAAACATGTATCAATGCCGCGTAGTCCCAGTTTTTGATGTTATTGTAGGGGCCATCATGAATCTCGACCTCAATCGTGTATCCCCGGTTATTTAAGAGAAAGATGATTGGGTTTGCTTGGTAGCGGATCATCGTGGACACCTCCTGAGCGGTGAGTTGGAAAGAGCCGTCGCCAATCAATGCAATCGTTCGGCGTTTGCCCGATCCCGCGAGGGATACCCCCAATGTCGCACCTGTGGCCCAGCCAATCGAGCCGTACTGCATCTGGAAAAAATAGCGGCAGCCGGCAGGAAGTTTCAATTTTTGCCCATTGAACCACGAGTCTCCAGTTTCGATCACAAGATCGGAATTTTCATCGATCAGATCTTGAATTTGCCGGCGAAGTTCCCGGAGTGCCAAGGGAACATCTGGCGAGGCCGCGACCTGCGGGGCGGTGGGTTCGTGCTGGCGGCGATAGCTCACGAGTGCTGTGTCGTTACGCAAAACTTTGTCTGCAAGAGCCTCCAGAAAGGACGCCAGCCTCAGGGCCGAGAATTCAGCGTCTGCAAAACGAAGGAAGTCTGGTCCCACATGTATGAGCTTCGACGGGGGAGTGAGGGTGGTCCATCCGGTGGTCGTGTAGTCGGTGAACACGGGACCAGCAAATATCTGACAGTCACTCGACTCGATGATTTGTGAGCAACCGGGACTGCTGACCTCACCCCAATACGTGCCCATGAACGCAGGGTGGTCTTCGGGAAATAGTCCCTTCGCATCGGGCATCACCGCGACCGCACAGCCGAGCGCGTCCGCGAGTCGCAGGAATGCTTCACATGCCTTCTCCCGACGGAGTTTGACACCTGCCACGAGCACCGGTTTCACGGCAGCTTGGATGCGGGCCGCAGCTGCTGAGACGGCAGCATTTAGCGCGTAGGGATCGGGCAGTTGTTGAGCGGGAGGAAGTGTGAGTGGAGTCGGGGCGGTGAGGGCGGCCTCAGCCAGATTGCAGGCAATTTCCAAATAAACCGGCTTGCTGCGGGTGAGGCAGGTTGTGATGGCTGCATCGATTTTTTGAGCTGCGTCCTCGAGGTGCTGGATCTGAAAAACTTCTGCAACAACTGGCGTGAAACACCGTGCCGCTTGGAAAAAATCCTGCTCGCCGGTGGTGTGGTGGAGCAGGTGGTTCGCGGGGCCATCGTTGGTATTGGGGCCGCCCGAGATCACCAATACCGGGAGGTCATCGGAATAGGAGCCCGCCGTGGCGTTGATCACACTGAGACCGCCCACCATATAAGTCACCACCACGGCTGCGAGCCCTCCGGTCGCTCTCGCGTAACCGTCGGCTGCATATCCGGCATTGAGTTCGTTGCAACACCCGATCATTCGCAACTGCGGTTCCTTCAAAATTCCATCAAGCAGGACGAGATTAAAATCTCCAGGAACAGAAAAAAATTCGCGGACACCGGCTTGGGCGAGACGGGTGGCAAGATAAGTGCCGACAGTAAGATGGCTCATAGGTTAGGGAGAATTTGAATTGCGATTTTGCCGGACTTCGC
>JBGSMR010000357.1:0-3326 GCA_041740065.1 Chthoniobacterales bacterium | reverse complement strand
CCATGAACAGAGAGCGCGAGTTGCCTCAATACGAGGGCATCAAAAGCGAACTGATGCTGCGATCCATCGACAATCGTCCCCCTCCCATGAAAACAAGGGAAAGACCAACCATGAGCAGTGCAAAGGGATACTCAGCCGAGACGAAGCCTGCATCCGCATGGACAAGAACAATCGCACCAACCATCACGCCTGCCACGGCCAAGGCGGCAAGGCGCGTGAAAAGTCCTAAAAACAACGCGATGGCTGATACCAACTCGGCGATGATTGCTGCTGCCGCCAAAAAAGGCGAGAGCCCGAGACCCTCAGGGCTCGACCAGGAATCCATCGTCGCAGTCCAACCGCTCCCGCCGAACCATCCAAATGCTTTTTGACTGCCATGCAGAAAAAAGACAGCAGCCAGCAGCATGCGCAAAAGAAAGGGTCCAAAGCTCTTCTGCGTTTTGAATAATTCATAGATAGGATTGCTCGACACGCAGGGGTGTATATCAGCGCATGCTCGTAGCGAAAAGAAAAACTCACTGCTCCTGAAGCAGGGCTAGGCGCCCGGATTCCGTGCGCCAATAGGCAAACGCCCGAGTCCGTAGCGGGGATTGCGGATTTTTGATCCATATTTTCCTGTTGCTACGGACAATTCTGGCTACCTTGCGCCAATGAATATCTTGGAATCGCAGTATGGTCCCTTGGTGGTGTTGACGCTGGATGGTCGACTGGACCATGACGGAGCCCCCATACTGGAGGCCTGTGTAAAAAAACACATCGATGCAGGCTGTCGGTCTGTGCTGGTAGACTTCCGCGGGATCAGTTTCCTTGCAAGCATGGGAATCCGCGCGCTCATCATTCCCACGCAATCGTTGTCGAAACTGGGAGGCCGCATTGGCGTGACCGGTCTCGGGGATTCCACGTTGTCCGTGTTTGAGACTGCCGGTCTCACTAAAGTATTTCCGGTCTACGAATCGGCGGAGATTGCTATCGCTGATTCCGCGTGGCCACACTTTGCAGAAGCCTAATCATCATCAAACGCCAGCGAGGGTCTCGCAGCTAGATATCCCGCCGGGCAGTGATGTCCAGCGGTTGCCGGGATTTTGCAACCTGCCGTGCGTCTAGCACCCCTCGCCAGTGAGTGCCCGGAAAAATCAGGGCGTCGCGCCCTATTACCGATCCCGGACTCAGCACCGCGTTGCAGCCGATCTCTGCGCGATCACCAATGATAGCACCAAATTTCCGCAGCCCGGTCGTCACGGCCGAGGGGCCAGATCCGACGCTGATCTCGCCATGATCCAACCGCACATTGGATAATATCACACCTGCACCGAGGTGGGCTTTGAACCCGAGGATAGAGTCGCCGACGTAATTAAAATGCGGCACTTGAGCTCCGTCGAAGACGAGGCAATTTTTGAATTCGCAGGAGTTGCCAGCGATCACGCCATTGCCGAGAATCACGTTCTTGCGGATGTAGCAGCCGTTTCGGATTTCGCAATTTTCTCCGATCCATGCAGGGCCTTTGATCATCGCTCCGTGTTCGATCACAGTACCTTTTCCGATGTATACTTGATCGCTGATGAACGGGCGCCCGACGGTAACGCCGTGGATGGCGGGTTTCATCCGAAAACGCAGATAGGCAGCGATGCCGGGTAACACGTCCCATACCTGCGCCACGTTCTCGAAAATGACGCGATGTTCGGTGCGGGAGAGATCAAGGTAGCTACCAGGTGAAAAGTCCGGGGCAGTGGGCATTGGGGATTTGCTCATAATCAGGAACCGTTCAGCGGAGCGTGAGTTTCTGGCCCTCTTTAGTGTCTTTGACGATCCAGCCGTGATTGCCAATATCGTCACGCAAGCGATCACTGGCGGCCCAATCTTTAGATTCCCTCGCGGCTGTACGCGCCTCGACAAGCGCCGCTACCTCTGCGGGGATTGCTGCGGCATCGGGGTCAAGCGCCAAAACAGACTGCACGCCATCGCGCCATCGCACCAAAGCAAATGCCTGACCGGCCGTCAGCGAGCCGGTGTCAAGCAGCCGGTTGGATTCGCGCACGATGTCGAACAACGCCGCCAACGCAGCGGAAATATTTAAATCGTCGTCGAGGGCATTTCCAAAACCGGCAAGGTCAAGGGCATCGGGCAGCAGCTCACTACCTCCAGTGTATCCAGCGGCCGCCGCATCCAGTCGTCGCGACCATTCGTCTAGCCTCAAAAGCGCGCTGCGCGCCGACGCAAGGCCTTCGAACGTGAAGTTCAATGGCTCGCGATAGCGCACCGAAATCAATGCATACCTGACTTCGCGGCCGGACCAACCTTTTTCAGTGAGGTCCCGCAGCGTGAAGAAGTTCCCCTCGCTCTTGGCCATCTTACGTCCCTCCACCATGAGGTGCCTGCAGTGCATCCAGAGGCGAACAAAGGTCAATCCGGTCACACACTCAGTCTGGGCAATTTCTGCCTCATGGTGGGGAAAAATATTATCCTCGCCCCCGCAGTGGATATCAATTTGAGGGCCTAGCAATCCAGTTGCCATGGCACTGCATTCGATATGCCAGCCGGGCCGTCCACGGCCCCACGGGCTGTCCCACCAAACGTCGCCATCCGCCTCGTCCCACGCTTTCCATAGCGCAAAGTCGGCCACGTTCTCCTTGTCGTATTCATCGGCTTGTACGCGGACCCCAGGACGGAGTTCGTCGAGATCCAGATGCGCAAGTCGCCCATAGGCAGGAAAACTCTTAATCCGAAAATACACAGATCCATCGTCCGCCCGGTACGCGTGGCCATTTTCCTCCAAACGCTGGATCATCTCGATCATGCGGGCAATGTGGTCTGCTGCGGTAGCCTCGGGAAAATGATCGGCCTTCTTGATGCGAAGTGCCTCGAGATCCTGGAAAAATGCCTGCTTGAAGGGCCGGGTGAACTCCGCAAGGGGAATTCCCGCAGCCCGACAGCCGCGGATCGTTTTGTCATCCACATCGGTGAGATTCATCACACGCTGCACCAAATAGCCACGGTATTCCAAGTGACGCTGGAGGATATCCTCAAATGCATAGGCCCGGAAATTCCCGATGTGCGCGTAGTTATAGACGGTCGGACCGCACGTGTAGATTTTCACCCGGTTGCCGTGCAGATCGATTGGCACAAAGGGTTCGATGGATCGTGTGAGTGTATTGAAAAACTGCAGAGACATGGAAAATTTGGAAGTCTGGTGCCGCAACGATCTACCCGGCGGGAGCCAATGCCCACACGCCTAGATCTTCCCGACCGTGCGTAGCTTTTACAACACCGCTGCCGAACTCAAGGATTTCCACTCAGGTCGTGTTTTTTCCTTCAGTGTCGTTCCTGAT
>JBGSMR010000344.1:0-2239 GCA_041740065.1 Chthoniobacterales bacterium | reverse complement strand
CCGCAGTGATTTGGTCGCACATCGAGCAGGGCTTTTCACCGCTGAAGGTGTCTCTGAGGGCGTTAGCGAGCGACGTCGTTTGCGAGTATTGCTGGACCATGCGCGCCCAGGCCACCGACTGCATCACCGCCCAATGGCTGTCTGTGAGCGCAAATAAGAGCGCTATGCAGATCAGAAACCGGATGCGATGGGGCATTGTGGCGAATTAATTCGAACGGATTAATAATGGCAACGTTGTGCGGAGCATTTCACACAAATGGCGGCCGTCCATTTTCCTACGAACGTGACCCGGTCGAAACAGAGTCCTACCGCTTCCATGGCAGATTTCACCTCGGAGAACTGAGTGCGCAGGATGCCTGAGAGGATCACGGTGCCACCGTCTAAAGCCGCAGCAGCAAGCTTGGATGCGGACGCGATGAGGAGATCACTGAATAGATTCGCAAGAACGACATCGTATTGGCGGGGAGTCGTCCAGTCGTGGATGTCCACGCGCTTTACGGACATCTTGCAGCCGGGATTCAACTTTACATTCTCCTGTGCGGCGCGGACGGAGAGGGGATCAAAGTCAAACGCATCTACTTTGGCTGCCCCCAGTGCAGACGCCGCGATTCCTAGAATCCCCGTGCCGCATCCTGCATCTAGCGCGCTCCATCCGGGCGGCCAGCCCTTGGATTTGTCGCAAAGCATTCGCAGGCACGTCATCGTGGTCGCATGATCTCCGGTGCCGAAGGCCATGCCAGCAGGAATGAGAAGATCCCGCGGATACTTGCCGTTGGAGAGGGTGCGTGACGAGAAAGTGTCGGGATCAGAAAAGATCCGCAACCGCCCGCGCACGGATACCGGCTTCAGCGCAGGCGCCGGGTTGCTCAGCCAATCATGGGCTGGTGCGGCTTTTCCGCCGAATTCCGCGACGAGCTTTTTGGCCGTCGATTCTTCGGTGTAAGCCTCGATTTTGAGCGTGCGTCCATTGGGCCATTCCATGAACACAACCCGTCCTTCACCAAGAAATCGCAGGCGTTCAGCCCAGGAGTCTTCCCACTTTACCGAGGATATTCTTGTCCAGCACCACATGCGTTTTTCTTGCAAATGCCATGGTTCACGGGAACATGGCGAGCGTGAATTTGCCCCGCTTAATTATCGCCGCCAGTGATTCCAACGCAGACATGCTTTATGCCACGGGATTCCGCGTGCCTGATGCATTTTTGTTTCTGGAGAAAAAAGGCCGAACATCCGTAATGCTGAGTGACCTAGAAGTGGATCGCGGCAGACGCGAAGCCATGGTGGATACTGTGGTGGCATACTCGGATATTGAGCGGCGGGTGCGAGGGAAGTCTAAACGGACGCCGTCCTATGCGCAGGTCGCTGCAGGGTATCTGCGCTCGCAGGGCGTGGATGCGGTGAAGGTGCCATCCGATTTTCCTTTCGGAATTGCCTTTGAACTCTTGAAAGGTGGAGTGGATTTGAGGCCGGTAAACGGGCACTTCTGGCCGCAACGTGAGATTAAGACGGACGCTGAACTTGTGGCGTTAGGTCGGGCACTTCGTATGACAGAGGCTGCGATGCAGCGCGCCTTTGACATCCTGCGAGCGAGCAAGATCAAGAAGAACGGCGACCTTATTTGGGCTGGAACTGCGCTGACATCCGAACGCTTGAGGACCGAGATTGAATCTGTCGTTCTTCATGAGGGTGGCGTGGCAATGAATAACTCCATCGTAGCGTGCGGCGAGCAAGCCTGCGATCCCCACGAGCGTGGACACGGACCGCTCAGAGCTCACGCGTTGATTATCCTGGATATCTTTCCGCGCGATGCGTCCTCCGGGTTTTTTGGGGATCTCACCCGCACCGTCGTACGCGGGCAGGCGTCCGACGCCCAGCGGCATTTGTGGGATATCTGTTTGCGCGGACAGCAACGCGCCTTGCGGCAACTAAAACCCGGTGCGGATGGCGCGCTACTCCAGGAGGGTGTCCGGGACTTCTTCACAAAAAACGGATATCCTACCGAGCAACGCGACGGCCGGTGGACAGGATTTTTCCATGGCCTTGGACATGGCCTCGGTCTGGAGATCCATGAAGAACCGCGGATTTCCCGTGCCGTGCTATCACCTGGGCAGGTTTTCACCGTCGAGCCCGGGATCTATGTCCCGGGCGTGGGCGGTGTGCGTCATGAAGATGTAGCGGTAGTTACTGACCGGGGACATCGGATGCTCACATCGATCGACAAGCCGATCGAATTATAGGG
>JBGSMR010000231.1:0-4307 GCA_041740065.1 Chthoniobacterales bacterium | reverse complement strand
CTCAGGCAGGCACCACCGTGCCGTTGGGCCAACTTGCCACCATTCGCCGCACGATCGGACCAAGCGAGATTTCTAGCGAAAATGGAAGACTCCGCCTGTTTGTGCAGGCAAATGTGACGGGTCGCGATCTGGGAGGATTTGTTGCGGAAGTCCGCGAGCGCCTTCGCGATTCCCTCACACTACCTCCGGGCGTCACGATCGAATTCAGCGGCCAATTCGAACACCAACTGCGTGCCGCACGCACCCTCACTCTGATCGTTCCAGCAGTGTTAGTCATCATTTTCATCCTCTTGTTCATCACCTTCCACTCCCTCAGCGAAGCCACACACGTCCTCCTGGCGGTGCCATTTGCACTCACCGGAGGCGTATTTCTCCAATGGATGCTTGGCTACCATTTCAGCGTCGCCGTTTGGGTTGGATACATCGCACTTTTCGGAACCGCGATCCAAACCGGCGTTGTTATGGTCACCTACTTAGAGGAAGCCGTCACTCGGAAACGCAAGTTTCGAGGAGCAGCATTTTCGCACGCAGATCTGATCGAAGCCGTTAAAGAAGGGGCCTTTCTGCGCCTACGACCGAAAGTGATGACCGTGTCCACCGTCATCGCCAGCCTCCTGCCAATCATGTGGAGCACACAGACCGGCGCGGAGGTAATGAAACCGATCGCGGCACCAGTGATTGGCGGCATGATCTCCAGTCTGCTTCATATCCTGATTGTAACGCCGGTAATCTTCCTGTGGTTGCGAGAGCGCGAACTCGCTCGTGAAGAATCGCAGGGCTAGACGTTTAACATTCGTTCGGGCAATCGCAAAATCAGACCACAAGCGATGCGAACTGTGAAAAAAGTGCTCGGGGGGGGACTTGAACCCCCACGCCTTACGGCATACGCCCCTCAAACGTACGTGTCTGCCATTCCACCACCCGAGCTTTTGCAGGAGGGAGTAGGTAACGCAAACCAAGTCGATTCGACAAGAAAGAAATTCTGAAAATCTGTCTCTTCAGGTAACTCATGTGCATCTGATGCATTCGTGATCACTGCGCCTTCCGAAATTAATAGAGGTAAAATTTGAATTGACCGACAATCATAGTTACCGCCATCGTCGGATTTTTTACTTTGAAAAACTCGTTCCGGCGGATTCTTGGTGTTCCATTCTTCACTGCGGGGGCTGAGCTGTTACCTTTGCTCGAAGCCAAGGGTGGACTCGTAGTGGTTCCCTCAGGTCCAGGACTTGCGCTCGACCTCATCCACATCCCGACGTATCGCAGGGCTTTAGTGCAGGCGGACTACGTGATACCAGATAGTGGATTCATGGTCATCGTCTGGAACGCGATCCATTGTCTGAGACCATCTCAATGGATCTCCCGGTATTCGGGCCTGGAGCTGGTTAGAGACCTCATCAAGTTCCCTGCGCTTCGTCCACCTCAAGCGACGTTTTGGGTGATGCCATCGGAACAAGATTTGCAGGTCAATGTGAAATGGCTGCGTAGCCATGCGTTACCCGAGTTGACTTCTGATGATTGTTACACCGCTCCTTACTATCGCGCATCACTCAGACCTGACGGCAAAGTGGAAGATTCGAAACTTTTAGAGTTGATCAAACAACGACGCCCCAAATTCATTTTCGTAAATATCGGGAGCGGAGTTCAGGAGCAGTTGGGACTCTACCTAAAGGAAAATCTCACGCACGCACCCACGATTGTTTGCACTGGCGCAGCTATTGCTTTTCTCAGCGGACAACAAGCAAAGATCCCACCTTGGGCGGACTCTTATTTCATGGGATGGCTGTTTCGTATCTTGGGAGATCCCAAGCGTTTCGGACTTCGATACGGACGTGCCCTGCGTCTCCTCCCTCTAATGCTCCGATACCGAAGTAAACTACCGCCTGCTGCCGTTTGTCAGTGATACAATACCCGATCCCCACAATTGCGAACCCCAGCGCGGTAAAAGCTACCATTTTTCATTCGGATTCCCTATTTTTTCATTGAATGATTAAGGCACGAACAACCGGATTTTATAATGCCGTTTTTCTGCTCTCGTGCGTGATTGCCACAGCGACATTCTGGTGTTTGTGGGCTCTAGTTAACACTTTCCTCCTTGGCTCTTCAGACATGCGAGCGGATGTATATGTTCGCTATAATTTACTTGTTCTCATTGGCTTGTGTATTGAGCGATTCGGTGCAGGGTCAGATCGCCTCGACCTCGTGTCCCGCGACGTTTTTCGTTCCATTCGGCAGGGTTTTCAACAAGCGGGGTATGTCGGTGTCGTGCTCGGATTTACTCTGCTCTTCTTGCAAGACATGAACATCTCGCGAACATTCCTATTTTTGCTCATCCCGGCTATTGCAATCGCGATGTCAGCTACCAACGCTGTCGTCCCCCCCCTCCTCAGCAACTTCTTTTTCAAAGGGAGACACCAGATCCGCGTCCTTTTCGTTGGGCCGTCGCAACGGGTAAAACGGATGAAGCGGTGGAGCCATCGAATGGCTCGGTTTGGATTCAAAATTGTCGGATTGCTTGCCGATGACACCAATCGCAAAAGTGTCTATCGTGTCCCCTTCCTGGGAAAAATCCAAGACTTGGACAAGGTGATCGTCGAACAAAAAGCACAGTTGGTAATGCTTCTCGAAGTCCCTGATCGCAATGACGCGTTGAGAGATATCATGCGGATTTCCGAGCACAGATGCGCAAGAGTTATAACGGTCAATACTCTTTCTGAAAAATTTCAGCACGGGCTGCAATACCTGCACCACTACGGCCTGAATTTCATTACAGTGCGCAATGAACCTCTCCAAGATCCGCTCATTCGCGCACTAAAACGGGGAGTCGATATATGCCTTGCGCTTCCAGTCGTAGTGGTCGTTTTGCCCGTTCTCATCGCGTGGGTTGCGACGATGCAACGGGTCCAATCTCCCGGCCCCATTTTTTTCCGTCAATGGCGCGATGGAATTTCGAATCAACCGTTCACGATCCTCAAGTTCCGAACCATGGCGGTCGCTAACGATGATCCCGCCCGGCAAGCAAAGCAGAACGATTCCCGCATTTATTCATTTGGAAAATTCTTGCGGCGGATGAGCCTCGACGAATTTCCTCAGTTTATAAATGTCCTCCGTGGAGAAATGAGCATCGTCGGTCCCCGGCCGCACATGATCGAACACAACCAAGAGTTTGAAAAAGTTCTTCAGGCTTACCACGTGCGATCACTCGTCAAGCCGGGAATCACTGGACTGGCGCAAATTCGTGGTTACCGCGGAGAAGCGCGCTCAGAGGACGATATCCGCTCCCGCATAGAATGTGACATCGAGTACATCGAGCAGTATTCACTGTTTCTTGATTTCTATATCCTCATGCGAACCGGTTTTCATCTGATGTTCCCTCCGCGATCAGCGTACTGACAAGTGCTAAGTCAGCACTCAATCAAAGCAGGAAATAATCCAAGCCGTCGGTATCCGCTTAACGCACCGATTTGTAATCTGAGGTCACAACGATTTCAGTGACATTCGGATTCTCCGGATCGGGAATCCCTTCCTTCAACATCCGAGTGTAGGGACCATTTACCTCTTCGTAGCCGTAATACATATCCCTACGGTTTTGTAGCGTAGTGCAGGAGGATAACGCTGTGACAAAACAGCTACAGCCGAGACAAAGGAGGAAAATCTTCACAATGAGGATCATAACGCCATTTTGGCGCCGAGTGTCAAATCTCATCCGCGGATTTCGCTTGAAATTTTACTTCCCGTGAACCGATTCGTGCGCGAATTCTAACCAATAATGATTTTAAAAATAGGGGCAATGAGTTTCGGTTTACTCATACTCGTCAGCATAGGAATTCTCGCGTGGATGCCGACGCCGGATGTTCGAGACTTGCGATTACTTCCCGATAGCGTCGGAAGATGGCTTGACACCCATGATTTTGAAAGAAACGCATTGGGCGGCATTGCCCTTCAATTGGGATCGCTTGTTGCATTCGCTGCATGGCGTGTGGGAAGCACTCCAGTCCGGTTGGCGGGCATTACTTCCGTCTCGAGTCTCCTCGTATTTTCTCTTGCAGAAATGATTCAGTTGTCGCTGCCCATGCGTCACTTTGACTGGATGGATATAGGAGCGGCGCTGATTGGCATTTGCGCTGTGAATCTCACATTCCTGGTCATCGCTATCCCGATTTGGATTGGAATGCGGATGACGGGAGGGCGCTCTTGAAAAACGAAATCCGTTTCACTTTCTCCAGATCTGCCGCAACACGATCGATGGATGACCTGAACTCCAAAATTTGACCTGCACCAAGAAGGACTCGAACCTTCAACCAATT
>JBGSMR010000228.1:0-2830 GCA_041740065.1 Chthoniobacterales bacterium | reverse complement strand
CAGCGAGAAGCTGAAAGCCGAGGGACGCTGGGGGTATGTCTGGCAGGGGAAACAATACGAGGGGCTCGTGTGCAATTATTTGGAGATCCTCCGTGGATTTGGTGGCTTCTGGATCGATCCCAAGACGGCGCAGGTTGGGTTGGACTCTCCTGCCGCCGTGGAAGCGCTGGCATTTCTTTGCGATTCAGTCGGAACGATCTCGCCACCCGGTGTGACGACCTACACCGAGGAGGAAAGCCGCCTGTTGTTCCAGAGCGGAGGCTCAGTATTCCTTCGCAACTGGCCGTACGTTTACAAACTAATGGCAGTCGAACAATCCCCGATGTTAGAAAACGTAGGAATCGCGCCAATGCCGGCCAACTCCGGTGGGGAGTCGGCGGCGACGCTGGGCGGCGCAGGCTTTGCCATCGTCAAAAATAGTCCGGCAAAAGACGCCGCATGGGCGCTTATTGAGTTCGTTGCCTCGCCGGAATCTGTGGAATTCATGAATGAACAAATCGGCCTGCAACCCGCCCGACGCAACTTTTACGAGACATCCACCGACCCCACGCAACAGGAACTCTACGCCGTGTTGCAGCGGACCACACCGCGTCCACCGATCCCCCAGTATGCGCAGGCATCGGATATCCTCCAACGCCGACTGAGCGCCGCAATCACAGGACAAATGTCACCAACCGAAGCACTCGCAGCAGCAACGCGCGAAACTGAACTTCTACTCGGACGTCATCGCGCACCAAATCCAGATGCCAACGCCAATGAATAGAAACCTTGCCGGGACCGCATGGGCGCTGCTCACTCCGGCCCTGATCCTCGTGCTCGGGGTTGCTGTGTATCCTGTGATCCGTACGTTCATGCTGAGCTTCTTCACTCAAAACCTCAGCACGAGTCTGGACCCTGTATTCTCCGGATTGTATAACTATCAACGCCTGCTTGCAGATGGGCATTTCTGGGAAACCGTAATACGCACCCTCATATTTACAGGCTTTGCAGTCGGAGCTGAACTCGCCGTGGGACTGGCAGCGGCACTCGCAGTGCATCATTCGCCGTTTGGCCGAGGGCTCGCGCGCACAGCTGCACTCGTTCCTTGGGTACTACCCACCGCGGCACTTGGATTGGGATGGATTTGGATTTTCAACGATCAATTTGGCGTCGTAAATGACCTCTTGATCCATGCGAGCATACTCTCCGAGCCGATCGCATGGCTTGGACGCCCGGATACCGCATTTACCGCACTCGTCCTCGCAGACGTTTGGAAAACAACGCCATTTATTACGATTCTACTTCTTGCGGGACTGCAAACAATTCCGGTGCAGCTATACGAAGCAGCGTCCATTGATGGTGCCTCACGGTGGCAGCGCTTTATACGGATCACGCTGCCGATGCTGCAACCCACCATCTTTGTGGCAGTGCTATTTCGAGTCCTGCAATCGTTTGGCATTTTTGATTTGGTCTACGTGATGACGGGCGGCGGTCCGGGAGGTGCCACGGAGACCGTCGCGGTCTACACGTACCGGAATTTCATGCGCTACCTTGACTTTGGTTATGGCGCAGCGCTCTTAGTGGCTAGCGCTGGCGTGTTGGCGGTCCTTGCCGCCGGAATCTGGCTCGCTCTAGGTCGAAGCAACGGAGGTGATCAATGAAAAACCATCAGCTGGAACTCTTATGGAAGCGGTGGGGTGGCGGTGCCATCGTCCTTGCAGTTTTACTTCTCTGGTGCCTTGGTCCGCTGTGGTGGCAATTTGTAACCTCGGTGAAAACAAACGCAGAAATTACGGGTCTACCAGTCACCTATTGGCCGCGGCAATGGACGATGGAGCACTACTTCGAACTATTTGCCCGACGTCCCTTCGCACGATTTTTGTGGAACAGCTTCTTCATTAGCGCCTGCGCCACCGCACTATGCCTCGTGGTAAGCGCTCCAGCCGCGTATGCCTTCGCCCGGTTGAAACCCCGCGGAGGACCGATCGTCGTTGCACTTTTGATTGGCGTCTCATTTTTCCCCACGATTGCGTTTTTCTTTCCGCTCTATGAAGCCGTGCGGGCGGTCGGTCTCACAAATCACCCGTTGTCTTTAATCATCCCTTACGCCGCATTTAACCTTCCCATTGGCATTCTTTTTCTCGCGGCATTCTTCCGAACAATTCCCCGCGAAATCGACGAAGCAGGCGTCATTGACGGGCTCAGCCACGTCGGAATTCTATGGCGATTGATATTGCCGCTCTCCGGACCAGGCATCGCGACCACCGCAATCCTCGTGTTTATTGCCTCGTGGAATGAATTCCTGCTCGCACTTACCTTCCTGCCCCGAGTCGAAGCACAGACTGTGACTGTTGCCATCGCGGGACTGAGCGGTGGTAGCTTGTTCGAATTACCGTGGGGGTTGATCGGAGCTGCTATCATCATCAGCGTCGCCCCCCTGCTAGTGCTGGTGGCATTCCTCCAACGGCGGATCGTGGACGGATTGACTACCGGGACTACGGCAAACTAATACCCTCTCCCGAAACCGTAGCGGCGCCTGGAACGAGGTCTGGTCACCGGCTGTTAATTCGAGAGATCGGTATACTCCTCTTTTTGATCTAGCTCAATGATGCGAACGGAGGCCGCGCTCAGGTCGACGTTGTTGAGATCGACGAATCGTACCGTTGAATTTGCGAAGGTCCGGATGTAATAACGCAAGTTTTTCATATCTACGGCTGACGTCCATTCCGTCGTCTCATAAACAATCGGCGCTATACCTTCGGGCGACTGACCTGAGGTGCAACGGATTTCTGGACCAAATTTGATTTAGTTTAGAGAGTGAAGATTGTCCTCGAATTGGGCCGGGGATTGG
>JBGSMR010000226.1:0-3907 GCA_041740065.1 Chthoniobacterales bacterium | reverse complement strand
GGTGACAAACCCCGATACCGCAAACAATATTGGAGCGAGGTCAAAGGATGTTATTTCACCGGTGATGGAGCCCGTCGCGACAAGGATGGATATTTCTGGATTGTCGGACGTATCGACGATGTTCTAAACGTCGCCGGACATCGTCTGGGGACTTCCGAAATCGAGAGCGCGCTGGTGTCACATGAAACCGTGGCTGAAGCAGCCGTCGTCGGCAGGCCTGATGACATCAAGGGTCAGGCCGTGGTGGCATTCGTAACGCTCAAAGAAGGGCAGATCCCCACCAAAGAACTTAAAGACAAACTGCGAAAACACGTGTCCGCCGCGATTGGCCCGATTGCACGACCGGACGATATCCGGTTTGCCGATACGCTGCCAAAAACGCGCAGCGGAAAAATCATGCGCCGCCTATTGAAAGAAATCGCTGGAGGCGGAGCCGTCACCGGCGACACAACGACGCTGGAGGACCTAGGGGTGCTCGCCAAACTGAGGACGTCTGCCGAATAAGTGGTGGGAGGACGGGAGCGCAGGAATTTCTGCGCTCCCGCTCCGATATAGTAAGAGACCTCGAAAGGACTATTTGGTTGCGCGCTCTTCGATGTATTTGACTACATCGCCGACGGTCTGAAGCTTCTCAGCATCTTCATCGGGCACTTCAACGGAGAATTCCTCTTCAAACGCCATGACAAGTTCGACGGTGTCGAGCGAGTCTGCGCCGAGGTCTTCGATGAACGAAGCGGTTGATGTAACTTGCTCTGGCGTGACGCTGAGCTGTTCGACGATGATATCTTTTACTTTTTCTTCGATGGATTTTTCGGACATGACTTATTTTGGTATTTAATTACGGGCGTAGCAGTTATTGCGACCGGAGAGGTTTGACAATGATTTATTTGCCGAACTCGCAGAAAACGCTTTTTGTTCCAGTGGTCAAGGAGAAATCAACAATGAAATTTTGCACGTTTAAAAAATCTGTCGTCATTGCCGCTCCCATTCAGTCTATTTTCGCCTTCCACGAGAATCCGGAAAACCTCCGCCGCATCAGCCCGCCTTCGCTCAAAGTTAAAACAATTGTCGCTGCCCCCACGGCGGTTTGTGGCGAGCCATTTGAAATCGTGGCCTCCCAGTATGGACTGCCGATTCGGTGGACCGGATGCTGGGAGGAAGTCGAACCGCCCACGCTTCTGGTCGATGTCGCGTTGGCCGGACCGTTTCCGTATTTTCGCCATGCGCATCATTTTGAAGCTCTCACCTCCACGAGCACGAAGATGACCGACCAGGTGGATTATTGCCTTCCCTTCGGCTGGCTGGGCTGGCTGGCTGGAATTACCGGCGGCTGGCTTGCGTTAGCGCTGATGTTCCGGGCACGCCATAAGGCGACGCGCACTTATTTTGAAAATGCTTCGGATCAGTGACGCATCATTCCCTGTGCTTGCACGATGCGATCCGCTAGTCCATCTTCGACGACCCGGTAAAGAATGATTAAAGTCGAGACGCTCACCAAAAAATATGCAGGCTTCACCGCCGTGCGCGGAATCGATTTTTCCGTAAGCAAAGGTGAAATCGTGGGATTTCTTGGGCCCAATGGCGCTGGCAAATCCACCACGATGCGCATGCTCGCCTGCTACCTCCCGCCGACAAGCGGGAAAGCTGAGATTGCAGGCTACGACATCTTTCATGATTCTTTGAAGGCTCGCGAGCGCATCGGCTATATGCCAGAAAATGTCCCGCTCTACAACGACATGCGGGTCGTGGAGTATCTGAAATACCGGGCCGGCCTCAAGGGCGTGCGCGGGCGAAGGATGAAAGACAGGCTTATCGATGTCATGGATCTCTGCGGGCTGGGCGATGTTTCCCGCAAACTCATTGGCACTCTTTCAAAAGGTTACCGTCAGCGTGTCGGTCTCGCCGACGCCATGGTGCATGAACCGGATCTCTTGATTCTGGACGAACCCACCATCGGGTTGGATCCCAACCAGATTCGCCAAGTCCGAGAACTCATCCGCAATCTGGGTCGCCATCATACGATCCTGCTTTCGACACACATTCTTCCAGAAGTTGAGATGACGTGCAGTCGCGTTATTATCATCAATCAGGGCAAGATCGTCGCATCCGATGCACCGGAGAACCTCAGAGCCCGCCTGCATGCGGCAGGCCCCATCCGACTGGAGGCTAGGATTCCGGCAGGTGAGCGCGCAGCAGACACCCTCAGAGCCTTACCTGATGTGCTGGATGTTACCTTTCGTGAGGAATCTGACTGGAAGTTATTTTCCATTGAATCGGTGGTCGACACCGACCCGCGAGCGGACATTTTTAAACTTGCTGCCAATAACGGCTGGGAGGTGCGGGAGTTAAGCCGCGACCGCGTGACCTTGGAGGATGTTTTCACCGATGTGACCCATCCCGAGGAACATTGATATTGGACCGCCTGTGAAAAAGTTTTGGATTCTCTGGTGTCGCGAGATCGCGCTGTATTTCCGCTCACCCGCGGCCTACGTGATTTTGTTTTTTTTCGTCCTCCTGACGGGGGTAAATTTCTATCTTGTCCTTAACGCGATCAATCGAGGACCAGGATCGGTCACGCTGGTGGAGGCATTTTTCAACAACACATTCTTCTGGTTCGGATTTGTGTTGCCATTCCCGTTGATCACAATGCGGCTCTTTGCGGAAGAATTTAAGCTCGGCACGATTGAGACATTGATGACGGCACCCGTCCGCGATTTTCAAGTCGTGGCCGCAAAATACCTCAGTGCACTGTTCTTTTATGTCGTGCTCTGGGCGCCCAGCGCGCTGTATTTTGCGATTTTCCAATGGCTCACGCATCAGGATGCCGCCAATGCCGCAGGGAGCTGGCTGGGCGCTTACGCGATGCTCCTCCTGATCGGCATGTTTTACATTTCCATCGGATGTCTGGCCTCGGTGCTGACGAAAAACCAGGTCGTTGCGGCAATTATGGCATTTGCAGCTATCTCGGTGATGTTTTATCTCGGGTTGTTCAACCTTCTTTTTGCCAACATCAGTCCTCAGGTAAGAGATCTCACGGCGTATATCTCTGCGATCTCACACATGATGGAGTATTCACAGGGGCTGATCGACACACGACCCATCATTTTTTATCTGAGCATGACGGGGTTGACGCTCTACATCACGTTCCAGATTTTCCAATCCCGGAAATGGAGGCAATAACTATGGCAAACCGGAAATCCAGCATTCCGCGCGCCGGAATCACGTTTCGTCTAGCGCTTCAGTTTCTGTGCATTTTGTTTCTCTTGGCTGCGGTGAATTACGTTGGTTTTCACTACTACGGACGATGGGATTTTTCGCGATCTCAGAAATTTGTTCTCGCCGACCAGACGAAACGTGTCTTGCGAGAGGTGCAGTCGCCGCTCCGAATTACCGTTTTTTTCTCGCCGACGAACCAGGGTATCGAATCGATGCTCTTCAAAGATGTGAACAACCTGTTGCGGGAATTAATTTTTTCCCGAGAAAAACGTGTGCAGGTGGAAATGGTGGACCCCGTGCGTGACTTCGGACGGGCGCGCGAACTTCAGGCGAAATACGGATTCGGCGGCGGCGAAAACATCCTCATTCTGGATTACGAAGACCGTGTGAAATTTCTACCTGTCGCCGAGATGGGTGAGTTTGACCTTTCGGGCCTTGCAGTGGGTGAACCTCCGCGCTTGTTAGCGTTCCGTGGAGAACTTGAGATCACGACTGCCTTGATCGAACTACTCAACCCTGAACGTCCGAAGGCTTACTCGATGACCGGCCATGGCGAATTTGCCTGGGGCCCCGAGACTTCATTATCGATGTTCACCGAGTACGCCGAACGTCAGAACATCGAGCTGGAAACGATCAACCTTTCCGATGCTGACCGCATTCCTGACGATGCGGCTGTCGTGTTTCTCATTGC
>JBGSMR010000195.1:0-9036 GCA_041740065.1 Chthoniobacterales bacterium | reverse complement strand
GAGCTCGAAGCCACGTCGCGCAAAAAAGCGTCTCTCGACTAGGAATACAAGGGTCCGAGCAAAATAGGCTGTGACCAAATCGGCCACTTTTCCAGTGAGATTTGAGCCGCCCGCTCATTACCGCGAAAGTGTGTCGGCGCTCTGCTTGGGCTCACGGATGGCCTGCTCGGCGACATTCGCGAAATGCAAATAATCTCCTCGTTCAACTTTCGCTTCAACGAATACGACCCGCGCTCATACGATCCGGCGACCGTGGGGCAAGCATCCGGGTTGAGGGAAACCATAAGGAAGAAAGCAGCAGCCGCCCAGTCCTTGATTCATTGTGTGCGAATCACGCTCCGCATTGGGAAGTCGAATCAAGTTGCAAAGCGATTGAAATTGTTTCGCTCAGGGACTGCGGTTGTCCCTTTTGTGTGTTTGAATAGTCGCAAAACAACGAATGCGTCGTCACCCGCTACGCCGAGCCCACACGATTGTGCCTGCCAAGAAGAAACCCACAAAGCCATCCGATCTCGAACTCGCGCTACAAACCCACGTCACCGCACTTTGCACTTCGGAGCGCAATACGACGAATTGCCCGGAGGGCTTGGACCGGGCCCGAGATTACTTGCGAGCTGCTTTTGACGGAATGGGGTTTGAAACATCGCTTCAAGAATTCCCGGCAGATGGAATGATTTGTGCCAATGTGGAGGCGGTAACGCCCGGATTTGTTGGCTGTGACAAGCCGCACCTCATCGTGGGAGCGCATTACGACTCATCGCCTGGCACCGTTGGAGCCGATGACAACGCTTCGGCGGTTGCGATTCTTCTGGAACTCGCACGCACGCTTGTCGGCAAACCCTGCGCGAATTCCCTGAGATTCGTCGCCTATACCAATGAGGAGCAGCCACATTTTGTCACGGGAACCATGGGGAGCGTCGTCCACGCCAAGGCATGCAGGGAACGACGCGACAAAATCACCGGGATGATCTGTCTGGAGAGTCTTGGAGTTTTCAGCAATGAACCGGGCACTCAGGAACTACCCGAAGAATTTAACAGCCTGCCAGAGGAAGTGAAAAAGGTGCTGCTCCCGGCTGGAATCGATTCGACGGTCGGCAATTTCCTCGCCGTGATCGGAAACCCGGCCTCAGCGAAATTTATGCGCCGCTTTGCCCGCCACTTGGCCGATGACGATGCACTCCCGGTCCTCGCCACAGAACTCCTCGACATCCGCCTTTCCGACCATTTGGCCTACTGGGATGAGGGCTACCCGGCCATTATGCTCACCGACACAGCTCCCTACCGCAACGCCCACTATCATTTGCCGTCGGACACACCGGAAAAACTCAACTACCCAAAAATGGCCCTGCTCACCGAGAGGATTACCGAAGCGGTTGAAGGGTTACTGAAATAAACCCATTCCCGCAAACATGAGCTTCTCTTTTGCGACAACCGGGATAAAACGTCAGGACATGCCGCGTCTCCGGTTAAATTCACGGATCACCGATCTCCCCAAGCGCCAATTGCACACCCGGCCTCCGTTGGATCGGATGCAGCAGATATTTCATGCCATCAAATCCGGGGAATTTCCGAACCGCCACCGTCTAGCCGCTGACGTAGAGGTCACGACCAAGACGATTCAGCGCGACCTCGATTTTATGCGCGACCGGCTGAATCTGCCCATCGCGTACGACCCCGAGGGTGGCGGCTACCGCTTTACGCAGCCGATTTCCAGTTTCCCCATGGTCGAGCTTACCGAGTCCGAACTCGTTTCGGTCTTCATCGGTCAAAAGGCGCTCGCCCAATACAAGGGCACTCCGTTCGAAGCTCCGCTCCGCAGCGCTTTTGACAAACTCACATCCAACCTTACTGGCCGCCTGACCATGGCGTGGAGCGACCTCGACGCGCTGGTATCGTTTAAGAGTTTCGAAATCTCGCCGGTGGATCTGACTACCTTTCAAGCGGTCAGCGAAGCCGTGCGCAAGAGCGTGGAGTTGACTTTCGAATACCGGAAACTTGACGCCTCAAAATACGAGAAGCGCAGCCTGCAACCCTACCACCTCGCATGTGTCCTGGATCAATGGTATGTCATCGGGCATTGCCTGAAGCGCAAGGCCCTCCGCACGTTCGTCTTGGCCCGGATGACAGATGCATCGCTTGGTTCAGCCACGTTCGAGCGCCCATCCAACTTCTCCATCGAAAAACACCTCAAGGACAGCTTCGGCATTTTCACGACAAAAGGCAGTCACGCCGTTCGATTGAGGTTCGACGCCTTCGCTGGCCAACTCGTCCGCGAACGCATCTGGCATCCCAGCCAAAAAATTCAGGAACTCGCCGACGGCGGCTTGGAACTGACCCTCCAACTCTCCTCCCTCCACGAAATCGAGCCGTGGGTGCTTTCATGGGGTGAGCATGTCAAGGTGCTTGGGCCGAAGGCATTTCGAAACAATCTTCACATCCGACTCGAAGCCGCTTTAAAAAATGTGTAGAACGAATCACAGTTCAGGTTTATCGGGCCTTCGACGCGCGTTTCCTCACATCGCGAGATGCTGAATCTCACGGCTGAATTCACTATGGTTGCTCTGCTAAGCGAATCGACTCCTGCTCTACGCCGCTTCCTTGGAGAATCTCTCCCGCGTATTGCCGCGGACTGGTGGAATGTCTGCGTTATCCGCAACCTTACGGAACAGCAGGCGCGCGTCATTCGGCAGAAAGGGGTCGATTCGCTGGATGGACTCGATCTCGCAGCACTGCTTAGGGTGTTTGATGCAAGCTACTACGATATTTCAAACGCGGCCGACCTCCCGCGCGAGACAAGAAGCTGGTTGAAGGAGCTTCAGCAGGTTCGGAACCGTTGGGCGCACCACACTGGGGGTGAAGAACGCCCCGACGATCTCTTTCGCGACCTCGATACGCTTGAGCGTTTTCTCGGGGCGATTGGGGGCGAAGAGTCGCTCATCGCCACGGTGCGAGGAAGGAAGGCTACGGTTTTTGGTGGAGTTGCCCAACTGCAATCCGCCGCACCAACGCCGACTGCACCTCCTTCAGTTGCAATAGAGTTTCAGCAGACACAGATCGTGCGCTTAAAGTCTTCGTCCGAGAAGACCGGGCCGGTTCTGCGCGTTCTGCCAGGCGGGCCGCAGAACCGCTATGAGGTTTTCTTGGATGGACGCGCGCAGACCTTCTATGCCGACCAGCTAGAGCCGACGGAGCAGGCAGAAGATGTGGCCACGGTCCCGCTTTCCGAGTTCCGCGCACGTCTTACCGCTCTGTTCCTGCAACACCCTGGGATCGCGACGCTTTACTCGCTCCACGCAGCGCGGGTTGACTACGTGCCTTATCAGTTTCGCCCGGTCATCAAGTTCATCCGCTCCGACCGGCCGCGGCTTTTGATCGCAGACGAGGTCGGCGTGGGTAAAACGATTGAGGCAGGCTTGATCTTGCGCGAATTGCAGGCACGCAAGGACGTGAAGACCGTTCTGGTCTTGTGCCCAAAGGCGTTGGTGACCGATCGGAAGTGGGAACGCGATCTGCGGCGTTTCGATGAGCGGTTCACGCAGTTGGACTCAAAGACGCTTCGCTACTGCATCAACGAGACACACCTCGATGGTGAGTGGCCTCAAAGCCACGCTAAAACGATCCTGTCTTTCTCCGCATTCAGCGACGAGACACTGTTTGGAAACGCGAAAAAGCTCGGTTTATTGAAACTTGATCCGGCCCCGCGGTTCGACCTCGTGATCGTGGATGAGGCGCACCATCTTCGGAACGCCGAAACGTATGTCCACAAAGCGGTCCGATACTTCACTGCCAATGCTGAAGCAGTCCTTTTTCTGACAGCTACGCCAGTCCAACTCGGCAGCGATGACCTTTTCGTGCTACTCAATCTCCTTCGCCCGGACGTAATCATCGACCGCGAAACTTTTCGGCGAATGGCTGAACCGAATCCATCCATCAACCGTGCGGTCCACGCTGCGCGGGCTGCTCAGAACGACTGGCAGAGCGAGGTGGCAACAGCGCTCCGCGAAGCAGCAGACACATCCTGGGGTCAACTGGTTTTGGAGCCTAGTCCAGAGTTCAGCGGGGTCCTGGCGGACATTGAGGGGCAGACACTTGATCTCGCTCAACGGGTCTCGATGATCAATCGCATCGAAGCCCTGCACACGTTCGCGCGTTTTATCAATCGCACGAGACGTCGGGACATTGGCGAGTTCACCTCTCGTAAGCCAGAGACAGTGGAGGTCGAATTTTCACTCGCTCAGAGAGAGCTTCACGACGCGCTCATGGAGGCGCAGCGTTCATTGCTCCAGAAGGTCCACGGAAACGTGAATTTGAACTTCATGATGACGACCATCCGGCGTCAGGCCGCGAGCTGCCTTCACTCGCTTGCACCATTTCTGCGCGATGTCCTCATTGGAAGGCTTGAGCTTGTTGAAGGTGAACTCGATGAAGACGGCGAGAGTGGACTGCCACCCAACGTTTCAACCGAACTGCGCACTATGGTTGAAACGGTTCTCGCGCAAGCTGAGCGACTGCCACCTGCTGACGCCAAACTTGACGCACTGTTCAAGATTGTCAACGAGAAGGAGCAGCTTGCGAACAACAAGGTTCTCTTGTTCGCGACGTTCCGCCACACGCTGAATTACCTGCACGACCATTTGCTGAAGAACGGCATTCGTTGCGGCATGATGCTGGGTGCCACGCCTGACGATGAGCGCGTCGAACTACGGAGGCGCTTCAGTTTACCAAGAGAAGATGACGATGCGATCGACGTTCTCCTCAGTTCGGAGATTGGCTGCGAAGGTCTGGACTACCAGTTCTGTGACTGCTTGGTGAACTACGACATCCAATGGAATCCGATGCGCATTGAACAACGGATCGGACGTATTGATCGTTACGGTCAGCAAAGCGAAACTGTGGCCATTTACAGTCTGATAACACCGGGAACGGTTGATGCCGACATTTACGAACGCTGTCTCGTGCGGATCGGCGTTTTCCGCAGGTCGTTGGGGGGAAGTGAGGAAATCCTTGGGGAAATCACCCGCGAAATCCACAGTGTAGCCGAGAATCTTTCCCTCACCCCGCAGCAGCGCCAAACACGTTTGCAGCAACTGGCCGACAATCAAATCCGACAACTTCAGGAGGAAGAAGCCGTTGAAGAGAAGCAGCGAGAATTGTTCGGCATTCGACCTCCTACATTGGAACAGGAAGCCTCCGATCAGGCATCATCCAACTTATGGGTCAATCCCGAGGCCATGCTAAATCTCGTTTCGGAGTATCTCGGGAAGCGCTGTGGTGCGGGCGAGTATCTTCTCGGTGAAAAACCGCTCAAAACACTGCGAGTGAACGAGCAAGGGCGTCGCATGCTCCTCGATGATTTTCTGAACTCAAGCAGCAAGGGTTCTGTCACAGGACGCGACTGGAGTGAGTGGCTCAAAGGTAGCAATCAGCACCTCGCGATTACCGTAGATCCAGCAACAGCAAAGGAGAATCCAACGGCTGTTCTCATCACACCCGTTCACCCACTTGCGCAGCAAGCAGCTCAGGCTCTGGTATCAACGGATGGGTTTGTCACCTGCCTCAGCGTGAAATCCAACGAACTCCAGCCTGGTGTCTACCCTTTTGCGATACACCAATGGACTCGGAAAGGAGTTCGCGGAGATGTGCTGCTTCAACCGGTGAGTCGTGAACCAAAGCTTGTTGAGCTCTTCCCGAAGCTGCTAGCAGAAGCAGTATCATGCGAAGAGGAGATTACCATGCCGCCCGCTGCAGATTTCGACGCGTTGGAGTCAGATCACTACGCCATGTTCTCCCGCGCCCGTGTGCAACATCAGGAACGCGAGCGGGAGCTAGTGGCATTTCAGAAAGCAAGCCTTGAAACAAGCCATCGAGCACGCGCTGCCAATTTGGGGGAGATGATTGCAAACGCCGGAAACGCAAAGATTCGCCTGATGAGAACCGTTGAACTTCAGAACGCCGAAAGTGATTTCAACCGCCGAATGGATCAACTCGATCTCGCAGCGAGCCAAGCCGATATTCTGAGCCAGCAGATCGCGAGGGGCGTTCTAGTGATCTCAGCCAAAGGGGGAGGGAATGATGAGCTTTCTTGATGAAGTTCGCGCTGATCGAGAGGATCTGGCAAGGGTTCTGAAGAAGCACAAAGGCATTCGCAGGACCGTCGAGGAACTATACCCGGACACCGCCCACTTTATTTACGAGTTGCTCCAGAATGCCGAGGATACAAAGGCCACCGAGGCCAGCTTCATTCTGAGTGGCCTCGCTCTGATTTTTGAGCACAACGGCCGCCCTTTTTCTGAACGAGATATTCGGGCAATTACCGACATCGGCGAGGGAACAAAGGCTGAGGACGACGACAAGATTGGGCGCTTCGGGGTCGGGTTCAAGGCGGTCTTCGCCTACACGGAGACGCCACGTATTTGGTCACCGACGTTCTCGTTTGAGATTTCGGATCTGGTATTGCCAACGGAGATTGCGGCGACGTGCGATCTGGGAGCAAGCACGCGGTTCGAGTTCCCCTTCAACAATGCGAAGAAACCTCCGCACGATGCGCATGCTGATGTGCTGGGGGGCTTGGAAGAACTAGCCGAGACGACTCTGCTGTTCCTTTCTCACTTGGAGTCCATCCGATGGCAGGTTGGCGAGACTTCGGGAGAAGTCTTGCGCGTCCCGCACACGGAAAACCACATCGAGGTTTTGAAACAGATCGATGGGAAAACTACGTCAGCCTCGCATTTTTTGCGCTTCACTCAACCCGTTCGTGGGATCGAGAAGCAGCGAATCGCAATCGCGTTTGCTCTCGACCAAATGCCGAACGCAACCGCTTTCGATCCGAACCTTTCATTGGCGAAACAACTCCGCATCGTGCCAGCGAATCCCGGGCGCGTCGCTGTTTCATTCCCGTGCATCGCGGAATCATCAGGTCTTCGTTTCCATTGTCATGCCCCGTTTATCACGACAGCAGACCGAGCTACCGTCAAAGATACCCCAACTAATGCCCCTCTGTTTGAAGAACTGGCGGAATTATCGGCAAGCGCGCTCACCACGATTCGAGACCTCGAATTATTGACCGGAGAATTTCTCAGCGTTCTACCCAATCCACAGGACGCTATGCCGCCTCGGTATCAGCCGATTCGCGCAGCAATCCTCGCGGAGATGAACAACAAGCCGTTGACGCCAACCCAAGCAAAGTCGCACGCAGCAGCTAAGGACCTACTTCAGGCGAAAGCTGCGTTGAAAGAACTTCTGTCACCCGAGGACGTGGAGTTTCTTGTCGATTACACCGAAGAGCCGCCTCAATGGGCGATTAGTGCTGCGCAAAAGAACAGCAATGCGGACCGTTTTTTGGCGGGGCTGGCCATTCGAAACTGGGATACTGGGGAGTTTGTAGAACGTATTGAGGGCCTTTCGCATGTTAAGAGGAATTCCATTCCCGACATGATTTCAACGGGCAAATTGTATGCCCCCTTCGATGCAGATCTCGCAGAATGGTTCGCGGGAAAATCACTCGAATGGCATCAGCGGTTCTACGCGTTACTCTACCATGAGTTTAGCCCCGACGAGGATTGGGACCGCATAGAGCCGCTGCTGATTGTTCGACTTAGCGACGGGTCTTACAAGACGGGAAAGGAATCCTACTTTCCATCAGAGACTACGAAGTCTGACGAACTGCTTCCGAGGGTGAATGAGGCAGTCTATTCTTCTGGAAGAAGCAAGACGCAGCAAGAGGCTGCCAAGAAGCTGCTCGAAGCCATTGGCGTTCGCGAGGTTGGGGAGGTAGAGCAAGTGCAGGCGATTCTCGATCAGCGCTATTCCGCACCTTCGATTGAGCCTCGCCAAAGTGACTTGAAAAGGTTCATCGCTTTAGTGGAAAAGGAGCCAATTCAAAGTAAGCTGTTCGCGAACTATAATATTTTTGAACGTGTAGACGGTAAATGGGGCACGCCAGCACAGGTGTTTCTCGACTCTCCATTCCTTGAAACTGGGTTGACCCTCTACCACGACACTCTTGGTGACAAGTCTAAGCGAAAAGCACTCTCAGCGAATTATGCTGACTTGAAGATTCCCGGAGAGAGAATCCGGAAATTTGCCGAAGCTGTAGGCGCTCAAACGCAGCTTGAGATCTGCGAAGCGGACTGCTCGGACAATCCACAATGGACTTACCTCTGCGGTGTCGGTGGGGAGCGGAGCACGTCCCCTATCAATCAGGATTTTACTATCCTAGACCTGAAAAAACTTCTCAGTCGGGCCAGCACAGAATTGTCGAAACTGGTCTGGAGAACCATGTGCAGCCTCCCGCGCAATCCCAACCGGCTGGTGGCGAAATACCAGCGGAATGAGACACACGGGTATCGAGTCGCAGACTCACAGCTTGTTCACACCTTGCGACAGTATGCGTGGGTGCCGCAAACCGGTGATAGATTTGTCCGACCAGCTGAAGCGAACAATGACAAATTACCGGAGGGATTTGCGTTCGATCCGGGCTATGAGTGGATTAAGAAGGTTCAATTCGGTGAGTGCAATCGCCAGCGTGCTGAAGAGAACGCGAAGCGAGAAAGCACGGCCAAAGAGCTCGGGTTTTCTGATACTCAAACCTTAGAGCGGGCCAAGAAATTCGCTGCCCTACCAAAGGACGAGCAAGAACGGTTTCTCGCTGATTCCGAGCGGAGGCAAAATCCTTCGTTTCCTAATCATGAGCCGAGCAATCCTGACCTACGGAGGGAGCGCGTTCGCCAGCAGGCGGAAGATGCGCCGGATCGAAAGACTGAGCAGCGCACACAGTCGGTGTCGGTTGGGCGCGAAGCGGTCAAGGAACAAACACTTCCATATCTGCGGGCTGAATACACGAACGCGGATGGAGAAATGTTTTGCCAAGCCTGCAAAGCAGTAATGCCGTTCAAGCTCGACGACGGCAGCTTCTATTTTGAAATGGTCGAGTTCCTGCCGAAGCTGAGGAAGCGACATTACCAGAACTACCTCGCGCTCTGTCCGAATCACGCAGCTATGTTTACACACGCGAACGGCTCAGAGGACCTGATGCGG
>JBGSMR010000310.1:0-5017 GCA_041740065.1 Chthoniobacterales bacterium | reverse complement strand
CCGTTCTCATCGAAATCTCAGAGACCTGGGAAACCGGAAAATCCTACATCAAGCTCTCCTAACAAAAACCGCCAGACACCAAAAAATCACCCTTCAGCTAAAGTCAGAAGCCACTTTTACAGAAAATAATTTGCGCGGCCGCGCGGATCAAATCCACCGCAAGTGGAACAGAGACATTGCTAGTTAGGAAGACGACTGGAATGCGTACGCCTTCGTCAAGAAGCTTACGAAAAATTGCCTGACCATCCGGTTGCTCTCCAAGATGGATGTCTAGTAGCAGACAGCAGGGGAGTTTTGGAATCTGATATTGATGAAATTCTGTTCCACTTCGAAAAGTTTTAACCCGGTGATTGGCTGAGCAAAGAATGTGTCCCATAACCTTTATCATTATGGGGTCATCCTCGACTAATAGCACGTCCGGATATGTAAGGGAAGAAGCCAACTTTTTTAGTTAAACGAGGTTCAAATTCTGGATGTCACAGGAAGAAGCGCTGCCGGAGGGTAGATTAATGCCCGAATTCGTCCATTGGTCTAAAGAACAATGGAGAGGAAATTTGAAGGACAGTTGGAAGCGCTATGAAGCCTTGGATGCTGTTGCAATGAATCTCCGCTCATGGAGGTTGGGTAAATCGATCGGAGGCCTTGCGAATAAATCGATCCACAGCGCGCAGCAGCGCTATCCAAAGAGTGCGCCGGGGCGCATCCGGAAAACGCACCACCACAGTCTCCCCTGGCATCAACTCTCCATTGGAGTCGATGATTTCTGCACGGAGGTAGAAATGAGGATCGACGAGTTCATAACCTGAACTCTCTTGGTTTGCAAGGGATGCATCGGGCTTCCTTGCCATTACCGCAAAAGGTCCCCCAGCGTTTGCTGCCAGTGCTGCGATACGGATCTCTCGGGAAGCGGTGGATTCCACCGCCGAGATTCTGCCGGGATAGACCTCCAGCCGTCCCGGCACCAAGATATCCACGGGATTTCCCACTGCGGGTCGCAGGCGTCTGATATCCTGTTGCGGAATTGCGATTCGGGCATCTCTCGCTTTGGCAGAGCCAATGGTCATAAGTTCCCGTCCGGTGGAAACATGAGCATCCAACAATTCTTCCAAGCCATTTGCCGTGACTTGACCTCCCGTGGGGGCTCGGATGATGAGCGTGTCTAGGTAGGCCTCCGTTTCCTCCACTAGCTTCTTCAATGACGCCGCTTTTTGAAGTTGCTCATTCACCAACGCATATTGTCCCGCCTCGCCCAGGTTGTGGGCGATAAGCGCTTCGCGCTGAGCGGACGTCCGTAATTGTTCCAAACGCGCCTTCTCCCCGGGATTACTCAACACCATGAGGATCTGCCCCGCCGCCACTTCGTTACCACTGGAGATCTCAATGCTTTCGACTCTGCCTGGGCATTGAACCCGAATGACACTGATCCCTTCGGCTTCGATCACTGCGGAGGCTGAAGGTGGAGGAGATAGGGGAACCAAGACAAATGCTGCGACCAGTCCAAATAGAATCACGATTCGAACGGGTTGGAAACGCAAGCCCCGTTCTCTCCACGAAGCAATGGTGCGAGGAAGGCGTTTCAAAAAAGGGCTGTATCCCGCAATCAGGGCGATGGCGGCCATGACTAATCCCAAGCCATGCAACCACGCAACGGCACCGATGCAGAGGCCCAAAATCAAGAGTGTGCGCCAGACTAGACATGCCATGCCATAGGACGTAATCCAAAGTGGAAATTTCTTTTCTGAACGGAGGCCCAAGAACACGCGGCACATCCAAGCCTGAGAGCCAGCCGTGGCCTGCTGATACAAATTTGGGCGTCCAGTTAAATCCGAAAGAATAAAATACCCATCAAAACGCATGAGGGGATTGGCGTTGAAGAGGAGGGTTGTAACGGTAGCCGTCAGAATGGTGTTGGCTGCGAGGGTGTTGATAAATCCGAGGTCCGTGCGAGCCCAGACGAGCGCAGCGACCGCGGCAACGACGCATTCCGCAAGCATTCCTGCCGATGAAATGAAAATACGTTTCCACTTTTCCGGAAATCTCCACGCGGCGGTGGCGTCGACATAAGTCAGAGGCACAAACATTACGAAAAGAAGGCCAGCTTCCGGAACATGGCCTCCCAGCCGTCGGCAGACGGTTCCGTGAGCCAGTTCGTGGACTAGTTTGCAGAAGAGAAATGCAGCCATGAATCCCGGGATATTAGCTGCGGAAAGGACGCCTGCCAGAGAAGCCTGGAAACGCTCGAAGTCCGAGAACAGACTATAGGCACCAGAAATGACCAGACCGATCAGAATCACTACGGTGAGACGGGTCGGGAATACCTGTGATACCTTCGCGAGAAACGCAAAAAGCGGGTCTGGATTTCCCAGTCGCAATTTGAGAAACATGGGGTTGAAGGGTGGTTTTGGCACAGGCGCGGAACTCGATGCTGATTCCTCACGCAGCAAATTTCCTCTTTGCAGGGACTGGATAAAGTATAGGACCTCCTCGGGTTGCATGGCTTCCTGTGGATGGACGCTCGTGGCCGCAGCCGCAATCTTCAGTAGATCTTCCACGGAGCGGGTTCCATCCATGAGACGGATGAGTCGCTCTTCACGAAGGCCCATCCGAAAAAATTTGCTAGAGAATGGGGTTTCCAGGACCCATCCCGGACCTTGGTGAAAGTCCTGCATTACCAGCTGACAACCCGATGCCAGACGGGGGTATGCGGGCAGCGGAGGTTGGCCTTTGCTCATCGGAAAGACCAGCGTCGCAGCATCTGCCAGGGTTTGCGAAGAAGGACTTGGAATATGGGCTTTTTGTCTCCGTAAATTACCGCACGTCCCTTCATGCCGGGGCGAAGCAAACCATCATCATTGTCCTCGCCTACTTCTACCACAAACACATTACGACCGTCACGAGTTTCAGAGCGTGGATGAATCTTTGTGACTGTTGAAAAATTCGAGTCATCGGGAAAGGCGTGGAGTTGGATTTTGACTTCCTGCCCCGGGTGCACCAATGGGATATCCATCTCTTCCACCGCGATTTCCGCCACCAGGGGATTTAATGGAGCCAGTTCCAAGAGGGGACGTCCTAGCTCTACGGCTACACCTTGGGAGCGTTCTAACTCACCGGTGATGACGACTCCGCGGATGGGGGAGTTCAACTTCAAATTTTCGCGCTGATACATCAGCAGATCACGCTCGTGTTGGAGGCCAATCGCATCTAGCGCTTTGATCGAGGCCTCCGTGTAGTTTGCAGATTCCAATTCTGTTGCGTTTTGGAGAAGGGCCGTGGTGAGGCGAGCATCAACTTCGGCTAAACGCTCATTCACTTCACGACCGTCGAGCTCGATCAATAGATCCCCAACTTCTACGACATCGCCTGCTCGGACGTGGATTTCTTGCAGGGTGGCATTGAATGGAGAGGCCACAAAGCGTCGGAGCGAAGGCTCTAGAATGACGTCGGCACGGATCCGGTCAGAAATTGGGATACATAAAATGCCCGCCAACAGTAATGGTGTAGCGACAACTAGCGACCGGCGGATGGGGCCTTGGGTGCGCCACTTTGCTGCGGTCCGTTCCCATTTTGATATCGGTCCGCGAATGATCGTGTGGAGATGTCGGGCATGGGTCGTGATTTCGGGAGGAAACTCTCTTCTGACACCGGCCACCACCAGGCTGGCGCGATTGCCAAGGGGGACAATCTCCGCGGAAGTTTGTGCGCTCTGGCGGGCAAGCTCAGCGAGCGCGGAATCCACTCCGCGCCCTGTCAGTGCTTGGCGGATGGTCTGCTGAATCGGGGCGTTGCGGCCTAGGCTTTGGCGTGCAGAGCCCACCACCCTCCATCCGTTCCATTGGCGATGGGCTAGGAATACCTGTTCCTGTCCGGTCTTTTCGGCAAACCAGCGGCAAAACTGCCCCCAGCGATCCTCTTCGGATTCGCTGCCTGCCATCGAGGCAATTACGGGAGCCATTTCGAAATCCGCAGGGGTCTGTTCGGTCTCTTTTGGCGAGGGCTGGGCAAGCAGAGGGGATGCCCATTCCAAAAGTTGGAAGATGGGCTCTGTCGGAGCGTTCGGAGCCAGGCGCAACCAGGCCAATAACCACTGGCCAGCCGTATTTTTCAGCGCAATCAGGTGAACTAACTGGCCACCAAAGCGGTAGGAATTTACCAACCGGTCGCTCTCTCCGGCCAAGCTTGGAAGATCCCCTGCGCTGCGCAACAAATTTTCTGCAATCTCCGGCGTGGGAGAGCAGTCGTCGAGGAGTTGGGCTGTTTCCCCTTCGCCAAAATACACCCATTGTAACGAATCCGCTCCGAGGATCTTTTTGAGACCCTCGAGGCGCGGATTGCCTATCAATAAAGTGTTCTCTTGGGAATCAGTTTTCAGCGGAGGCGCGTTTGCGAGGTTCGGTGTGGCGCTGCAAGGTTTGGCCTAGAGCCGAGTGGAGACGACGAGCCGCTGCGTGACTCATGGCAATGCGGGTGTGAATCGGCATCACCCGAGCTCCATTTGCATCTGTGACAATCGATGAGGAGAAATCCAGAAAGACTTCTTCGGCGCCAGCTTGGACCAGCGCTTGGGATGCATAGGCCGCTAGGGAGACGTCGTATTTGACGCGAATTTCAGTTTTTTCTTTGGGGTTTGGTGATGTGCTCATGGATTACTACGGGTTGGATTGGGTGAGTGTTGACGGGTTTGAAGCGTCTGAAGCGTCTGAAGCGTCTGTTTGCAAGCGACATTTGATGCCTGCGGGAAGTTGTCCGGGATCGGGAATCATGATTCGCGTCCTGATGGTATTTACCACAGCGGTGGATACAGGAGAAATATAATCCACCACTCCCACCCGGGTCTCTGCATAATCGGGGAATTCCACGAGGACTTCAGCTCCCGGCTTGAGGTGTCGGGCCTGCTCGAGCGGCAAGTTGAACTGAACCCGCATGGGTTGTAGTTGGACGACTGTAGCGACGTGGGAATTGGAAGCCCCCACTCCCTCCGCTTCATCGAACCGCAGCTCCGTGACCACCCCGTCGATGG
>JBGSMR010000132.1:0-7153 GCA_041740065.1 Chthoniobacterales bacterium | reverse complement strand
TCGTTTTCCATCAGGTGGGCATAGAGGTGACGCAAATTCGGACTGACGCGGTAATTATCAGCAGTCGTGATGGTGCCGTTTGCTTCACGGAAAGGGTAGACGTAAAGTTTGACACCGGTTTTGAAAAGTCTACCGAGGCCTTCCAAGATCCCACCCTCTAAGCCCTCGTAGTAGTGCTCTTCAAAGAGCTCCATCAGAGCGGGCATGCCCAGTGGCAGGCCGATCATTTGGTCTGAGTAGCGTGTGAGGTAATTGATAAGCCGATGATACTCACCGTAGTTGGAGATCAGAACGGTGCGGCCGAGTGCGCCTAACATATCCACGCGATCCAGGAAATCCTGCGCGTCAAGTTCGCCGCTGCTAAGCAGGTTTTGCATGGTGATTTCCATCAGGACTTCAGGTTCGCGGCCTTCGAGTTTTGGCTCTTGAAGAAACATCGCGCGGGCGCAATCGAGCATGTCATTTGTAACGTATGTAACCGGACGGAAACTCCCACGTTCGATAAGTAGATCCTTTTTGTAAAAGGCATCCGCGGCATTGATCACGTCACCGTTGGCGCGGAACAGCGCAGCTTTTGTGAGCCCCTGAGTCACCAACTGCAGCGCCATAATTCGATTGTCTATCTTGGCAAATTCTGGCCCTGAGAATCGTATCATGTCGACTTCGATCCGACCGGGTTTCAGGTCATCCATCAGCGATCCAATCAATGCCTCCGGGCGTTGGGTGTGATAATATGCTCCATAGACGAGGTTGACTCCGATGACCCCAAGCGCCTCCTGTTGTTCCAAATTTTCCGGATCCAGCATCCGGACGTGAAGGATGATTTCACTAAATTCTGATCTTGGCGCGGTTTGAAAGCGAATGCCGAGCCAACCGTGTGATTCATCGTGTTTGCGGAAGCTGCGGGCGGCAACGGTATCAGCAAAGGCGAAAAAATTGCGCTTGTCCCCCACGGTCGCGTCGAGTCGCTCGACGAGCAGTGAGATTTCATGTGTCAACATCGTATCTAAACGTCCGCGGCTCACATACCGGTCAGCTGTGCCGTAGATCGAATCGCTAAATGTCATGTCATAAGCGGAAATCGTCTTGGCGATGGTCCCTGCGGCTCCGCCGACATGAAAGAACCGCCGTGCCACTTCTTGGCCTGCACCGATCTCGGCAAATGTGCCATAGATGCGGTTGTCCATGTTGATTTGAAATGCCTTTTTGTTGACCTGCTGCTCCATCTTCCCATCCATGGCGGTAAGGATAGCACGCCACGCAAGTCGTTGTGACGGCTAGCCGCTGTTGGTGCAAGCGGATTGTAACGTTTCGATGAATGCCTCGGGGGATTTAGCGGTGAGGAGCTTGTCTAGTTCCCGCTTGTTGCTGCAGACGCGTGCAATAGCTCCGACTACCCCGAGGTATTGCGCGTTCATCGCGGAAGGGATGCCTGCCACAAAAATCAACCGCGTCATGGGCCCACCCTCAGGGGCCGCGAGTCCTCGGTCCGAGCGGCCAGCTGCAACGACGAGGCTCTTTAATCCCTGGCTGCGCCCGTGTGCGATACAAATGCCGATACCACTGCTCTCGAGTACGGCAGCTTCATGACTCAATACCGTTTTTCGAAGTGATTCCCAATCCGTGACTCGCGCATCACCATTTAGCTTTGCGAGTACTTCGTCGATTCCTGATGATCGGTCGGACGCGCCCAAGGCGAGCTGGACATCATCAATTTGCAAAAAATTTTCGAGGTGCATGGAGGATGTCAGATGTTGCTTCCGGTCCACTTAAGTTTTTGGCGAAGCACATCGGTGAATGGCCGCTCGGGAAGCATTGCCAGTGGAAGCACTCGGTCGCTTTTTGAAACTCTCAAGCGATCACCAATCTGCATCTCCTCAGATTTCTGACCGTCCACGTTATAAAAAACCTGCTGATCGGGCTCGCGAAGCAGGACCTCAATGAGTGACCGGTCGCTGACAACCGTAGATCGGTTGGTGAGCACGTGCGGACAGATGGGAGTAATTACTGCGGCTCCGGAGTCCGGCAGCAGAATAGGCCCGCCCGCGGACAGCGAGTATGCGGTGGATCCGGTGGGTGTGGCCAAAATTAAACCATCTGCGTTGTAGGTCGTCAGCGTTTCGCCATCCACTCGGACTTCGATGCGCACCAGTTGCGAGCGCTCGCCGCGGCTGATTACCACATCGTTAAGTGCATACGAGATGCGGCAGTCGCCATTTCCGGTGACATGTTCGATCTTCAGAAGGTGCCGCTGGCTCAGGGTGTAATCTTCGCGCTGTAAGGCATCTGCGGCGCGGGCGATTTCTGCGGGGCCAAGGCACGTAAGAAATCCTAACGAGCCGAGGTTGATTCCAAAGACAGGCAGCATGCGTGCCCCCATGCGGTGGACGAGGCGGAGGATCGTTCCATCTCCACCCATCACGACGACGATACGGCATTGGAGGAGAAAAGCCTCGTCATCTGCCGCCGCCTTCGCCGTCAGATGGGTGTGTGCCGCCGTCTCTAGGTCCACGACAAATGGGATCGATCTTGCGGAAAGCTCGGCGCAAAATTCTTGGACCAGCTCACAAGCTCCCGGTTTGGCAAAATGCGCAAGGACGCCGATCATGGCTGCATGCATGCGAGAAATTCGACATTTCCGCTGGTTCCGCGGATGGGTGATTCGATGACGCCGCGCCAGTTCCAATGATGGACCTCTGTCGCAAAGACACGGATTTTTTCGACTGCTTCGGCGTGTGCGTCGGGATCGGTCACGATGCCACCTTTACCTACCTGTTTGCGCGAGAGTTCGAATTGCGGTTTAATTAGTGCGACCATAAAGCCATCGGTTTCCAGCAACTGAAACGCGGGTGGCAGGATTAAAGTCAACGAAATAAAGCTCACGTCGGCCACGGCGATCCACACCCGCTCGCCGATGTCAGCCAGCGTCAGGTTGCGACAGTTCAGGCCTTCCTGTACTGAAACCCGGGGGTCTTGACGGATTTTCCAGTGGAGTTGACCGTGCCCGACGTCCACTGCGTGGACGTGGGATGCTCCATGTTGCAGCAAGCAATCGGTAAATCCTCCCGTCGACGCGCCGATGTCAATTGCGGTGCGTCCCGTCGGGTCAATGGCAAATGCCGCAAGCGCTCCCTCAAGCTTCAATCCTCCCCGTCCGACGTATTTCTCCCGCCCCTGTACGTCGATGATCACATCGCGTCGGACGCGCTGACCCGGCTTATCGGCACGCTGGCCATTGACAAAAATTAGTCCCGCCATCAGCGCACGTTGTGCCCGTTCCCGGGATTCAAAATCTCCGCGCTCGACCAGGATGGCATCAAGTCTCAATTTTTCAGTGTTGTCCAAAGTTAGGAATCTGTTCAGGTTTTCGAAAAATCACACACAAGCCGTTATTATTGCATGTCTGACACCGAGTTGAAGGATCGAATCAAGGCCATGATGGTCGAAAGTCTAATGTTGAAAATGGAGCCTGCCGAGATTGCGGATGACGTGCCGCTGTTCGCGCCGGATGGGCTCGCCCTTGATTCCATCGACGCACTCGAGCTTGCGGTCGGGCTCGAGAAGCATTTTGGTGTCGCCACGCCGAGTGCAGAGGTGGCACGCACAGCATTTCTGGACGTGAATTCCATTGCGGCATTCATCGAACGATCCCACACGGCGTAAGGCAATCCGGTTTGCTTTTGTCGCATGGATGTCGTCGCGGATTTCGAAATTTTCTCAGACGGTGTTTTTTCATGGCAGGGTTATGAACCCGATGTGAAGTGTGACCTCACGTCCACGGCGTTGGAATCCGAGGGCGAGTTGATTTTTGTCGATCCTGTTGCACTCACGCAGGACGCGTTGGATCGTCTGGTAGCCGGGCGAAATCCGGGTGCGATCCTGTTGACCAATGCCAACCATCAACGCGATTCGCTGGCGTTGCGGCAGCGCCTAAAGATCCCGATCGTCGCCCCCGCGCTGGCAAAGATGGAGGTAGACGCGGATCTGTGGATTGAGGGTGCGGCAGAATCCCCCGTGCATGGGTTGCGTGCTATTCCGCTGCCCGGAGCGGGGGTCGGAGAAATGGCATTTTATAGGCAGGGGCGTGAGCCGGTGCTGGTGATTGGTGATGCTGTGATTCACTTGCCGCCGGAGGGCCTCAGGCATCTTCCGGATAAGTATTGTGTGGATGCGGTGCAGGCCGTGGCGTCGGTGGCGACCTTGAGGGCGCTGCCCGTCGGTGCGATTCATTTCGCCCATGGATCGCCAATAGTGAGGAACGCTGCGGTTTTGCTTCGGGCAATGATTGCACAGCCGCACTGATTTCTTCCCTTCCGGTTGACGTTGGTCGAAGGTATATTAATTTGATGCAGTCGATTAAAGCGCTCCCTCTCGATGAGCTCACCGCCCGTCTAGCCGTCCTCGGAGAACCCGGATATCGTGCGAACCAGATTGTCGAGTGGCTCTATCTGCGCCGCGTTCACGATTTTTCCGCGATGTCGAATCTGCCTGTCGCGCTGCGTGAACGATTAGCGAAGGAGTTTGACGACCAACCGCTCGAAGTAGTCGCAAAAACAGGCTCGCACGACACCACGCAGAAATTTCTTTTCCGTCTGCGAGATGGGCAATTGATAGAAACTGTGTTAATTCCCGCCTCTCCAGCGCTTTATGGCAGCGCTGCGGATCGGCGCACGCTGTGTGTGTCGTCACAGGTGGGCTGCGCCTACGGGTGTAAATTTTGCGCCAGCGGCTTAGATGGCTGGAAGCGCAATCTCGACGCAGATGAGATCGTGGACCAATTGCTTGCAGTCGAGGCAGCCAGCGGCGAACGGGTAAACAACATCGTTTTTATGGGAATGGGGGAGCCGCTCGCAAACTACGAGAACCTCCTGCGGGCAATAGCGATTATTAACGCACCTTGGGGACCCGGTATCGGCGCCCGACACATCACGGTCTCCACCAGCGGGATCGTCCCTCGCATCCGCGACCTCGCCGACCAACCGCTCCAGATCCGATTGGCGATTTCGCTCCATGGGGCCACCGACTCCGTGCGCGATCAAATCATGCCGATCAACCGGAAATACCCGCTCGCGGAACTGCTCGACGCCTGCGAATACTTTCGCTCGAAAAAAAAACAAAAGATCACCTTTGAATACATCCTCATCCAAGGAGTGAATGATTCGGCCGACGATGCCCGGGAATTGGCTAAGATCACGCGCCGCTTGGAAGCTAAGGTAAATGTCATTCCCTACAACTCGGTGGACGGACTCGATTGGCTGCGACCATCCGAGCCGGAGCAGGATGAATTCATGGCAGTCCTGCACCGGGGTGCGGCCTCGGCGACCATCCGACGAGAGAAGGGCCACGATATTGCCGCGGCCTGCGGACAGCTGCGATTGCAGACTGAACAAAGAAACCCGTTGCAGCCGGTGGAGGCGTGAACTAGACAAGAGGTATGCCTGACGACGATTGGGGGTTTCCCGAGCTTTGGGACGAGTACCAATGGGAGCGGTTTCTGCAGGAGCAGGACCAAAAGACGGATCGGTACTTCAGCCTATTTGAGAAATACGCTGAGCATCCTGACCGCGACGAAATCATCGCACGGGAGATGGGATGGAACTCGGGGATGCACGAAGACGCGGACGAGGCCACCACCGATTGCTGGGCCGAGGCGGCAGATGATTTTGAATCCAGTGCCGACGATGAACTCGATGATGAGGAACTCTCCGATGACCCCGAGGACGAGAGTGCATTCAGCGCCCTCGAAAATTCTGAGATCTACCTCCAAAGCATGGAGCTCAATCGGCGAGTCTATCAGATCATCGAAAAAAGCGAATCACTCCGCAATCACCCGCTGGGAATCGAACTGGCCACCAGGGCATCCATTTGCAGCGCAAAAATGGCGGCTGCACTTTGTGGGGATGATTTTTCCGAAATGGGAATGACAATTGCTTATCTCAAACGCAGTCTAAAGGCGGCGAACGACTGCCTGTCTGCTGCCGCAAAACTGCATGAATCTGGCCTGTTGCTCATGTCGGACAACTCAGCATTCACGGATGTCCTCTTTCCCATTCGTGAACGGCTTGTTGACCTGATGGGTGAATATCGCGCCGAACTCCGCCGTCGTCGTGGAGAATAAATGCAGCCCAGGCGCAACATCTGCGTCGATTGTGATGAATAATTCGGATGTTTCGCCCGTCAAAAGCCTATGAGCTCTGATGTCGCGTGCGATGATTCGGAATTAGTCCAGGCTGCCAAGGCTGGAGACCTTTCCGCGTTTGACGTGCTGATGAGCCGCCATCAGGAACGTGTTTATATGATTTCCCACCACATGCTTCGCAACCACGACGACGCGCTTGATGTCGCGCAAGATACCTTCCTCCGCGCGTGGAAGGGGCTGTCGCGATTTGATGAGAAAGCAGCATTTTCCAGTTGGATCGTGAAGATCGCAACCAATGCGAGTATTGACGTCATTCGACGCCGGCAGGTTCGACCGCAGGCCGATCTGGATACGGTTGAACTACGAGCAGATGCAGGCTCACGGACGACACCCTCGGATCCGATCAGACCGGGGGTGCGACTGGATTTGGAAGAAATGCGCCGCCGCTATGATGCCGCGCTGCTTCAACTCACTGCCGAGCACCGGGCGGTATTGGTCCTGAAAGAACTGGAAGACATGAGCTACCAGGAAATCGCTGACGCAGTGGGATGCTCAACGGGGACTGTGATGTCCCGGCTGTTTTACGCACGGAAGAAAATGCAATCGGAACTGAGAGACATTTATGAAGAACTTTGAAGAACAAATGGTGCTCTGGACAGACGGTGCACTTCCTCCGGATGAAGCGGCGGCATTTGAAAGCCAACTGCCGGACCTCCATGGGGCTCGCGAGCAGAAGAACGTATGGACCAATTTACGAGCCGATCTTAGAGCGGCTTCTGTTCAGCCAAGAGAGTTTGCGCGCGATGCAGATTTTTTGAGGTCCCAGGTCTTGTTGAGTATTCGGGCGGAATCCCATGCGAGAGATGCAGAATCCCAGCAGCACGCAGCGTTGCCGTCGATCTGGCAACTGGTTTGGGGAGGGTGCGGACTTTGTGCTTTGGCGGTAGCCATGGCCATCCTTGTGATCTCGCACAATGACGGAATCCCGAGTGAGACGCAGTTTATTTCACAAGT
>JBGSMR010000131.1:0-8798 GCA_041740065.1 Chthoniobacterales bacterium | reverse complement strand
ATTTTCGATTTTCGGTGAATCGCGAGGCTGACATTGGCCGCTGTTTTCATGCTGAGCTCGCGAGCGATCCACGACTGGCTGACAGTCGAGGCGTTCCAGATTTCCCGAGCGATAGCTGCTTTACGTGGATCACTGGCGCGTAGGTCGGGCAGTTCTGCTCTTTGCAATCCATGGCGTTTCAAACCCGCCTCCAGAATTTCCTGCGCTCGAATTTCTCCATGACTTAAAATTTCCGGCGTCCGCTGGTATCCACGCGATCGCCTGCTGCCCGTGAGCGTCTCGGCCGTTTTGAGAAGTTTCTCGGCAAACTCCTGTCTGCCCCAATACCAACCTCGCTTCAGATCACTGAGTCGACGGTCGATTCCGGCGGCTTTTTCTGGCATTCCGCTGCGATTGCCCTCAGAGGCACCCCGACGATCCAAATGCTCGACCAGTTCCCTCCGTCCGGCAACCGTGTCCTCAAAGCCAAGCCGCTCGAAAACCCCATCAGCAGCAAGCCAAACCGGCCGCTTTTCAGGTGGCAGCGCAAATCCTCCCGCGAGACTACTCCACCGATAATCCAGAAGGCTTTCTCCCTTTTCAAAATCAATCATTCCAGCGCGGCACGGATTGAGGTGAATATACTCCCAGAGCGTCGCGTAGTAGGCCGCGAGTCCCGCTTCCACGAGAATAGACTTATACCGGTCACCAAACAGTCTCCCCCACTCCTTATGCCGGGTGTTAAACCTCCGGGTCACCGTGTTCTGAAACTATTTCATCCCCTCCACCAGATTGGCCTCGGGAGTTTCGATGAACAGGTGATAGTGGTTGCCCATCAACACCCATCCGTGAACGCACCACCCCGTCCTTTCACAAACTTCCGAAAGACACGCTAAAAAGAATCGCCGGTCATCATCATCGAGAAAAATCGGCCCTCGCCGATTTCCTCGCGCCATCACATGGTAACTTGCTCCCGCATATTCAAGCCGAATACTCCTCGCCATCCCTCAAAATGCAGTCGCGGCTCCTTAACTGTCAACACTGCACTGCAAGAATATGCACACTGACCCCTTGTTCCCTTGTTTCGGCTTGAATCACCGCTCGTGTAAAACAAGGTGACTCCGGTGGGTCATTTTGCTGCTGGTGCCGGAGCGGGTGACACTGCCACGGAGGCCGTAAGTCCCAGTCGAAGCGGGACAGGCGGTGTTCCAGTCACACGGATTCGAACTGGAAATCGTTGTGGAAGACGAATCCAGTCCACGGTCTGCGAGATCTGCGGCAGGAGTTCCACAGTGGCACCATCCGTTAGGTAGATTGCCCAACCGACGCTTTCAACAATCCCCTCGAATGGAGTGCCTGCATGGCCCATGAGACTGATGCGCGCGACATGTCCCTCAGCGATGTGACTGAGCTGGGTTTCCTTAAAATTCGCCGCCACCCAAAAAGAATCTGTGTCCACGAGTGCGATCAACTGCTGCCCTGCATAGACGTATGTTCCGGGACTCGTATTCAGGTTCGTGATGTAGCCGTTAACCGGCGCGAAGATCTTGGTGTAACTCAAGGACAGCTCCGCAGATTCAACATTCGCTTGCGCGGCAGCGAGAGCAGCTTTGGCCGAGGCAAACGTATCTTGGGCGTTCTGCAAATCGCGAAGGTCATTTACCTGCGTCGCATACAATTGATTTTGACGCTCCAGTTCCTGAGTTGCCTGAGTCAGGGCTGCGGTGGCTTCTTGTTTCTGCGCATTGGCGTTGTCAAGAGCCGTCTGATACGTCGTAGGGTCGATCTCGAACAACAGGTCGCCCTTTTTTACATATTGATTATCCTTGAGCGGGATCGAAATCACCGGGCCATCCACCCGACAGGCAACGCCGACGATGTTTGCGCGGACCTGGGCGTCCCTGGTCCATGGCTTCGTGAGGTAGCGAGCGTAGAAGGCAAGCGCCAGTGCGATCGCGAGTATCACCGCGCTCCATGTGACGAGTTTGGGCGATAGTGTTTTTTTCATGGAGCGAGCAAAATTCCCGCGCACGATCCGATGATTATGGTGAGCGCAATGAACATGAGCGGAGGATGCCAGATATATCGGTATCCTCCAAAGCGTTCAATGAGGTTGGAGCAAATCAACGCTGCGACATATGCGCCACTCCAAATGAGCATGGCCCACGGAATGAGAAACCCCGCGATATTGAACTCCGCTGTGCGCAAAATAGTGAAGATTTCCACGTAAAATCGTAACCCCAATCAATTGGCTTATTTTTATGAAGTGCGGCCCGGCGCCTGTTGCAGTTAAAGATATTTGAAATTGACTGCGTGACAACCTCTAACCGAATCAGCTGGCGCCCGGTGCACGTCGATGAAAACGGATGGCAGATTCAAGCGGTCCGAGCTATGTGCTAACCGATGCAAATCGGGATAGATAGTTTTGTAGCGACAGCCGCTGATCCGGTAACTGGACACGTTCGTCTGGCCGAAGATCGCTTGAGTGACTTGCTTGAGGAAATCGAACTCGCCGATCAACTCGGTCTTGATGTATTTGGCATTGGCGAGCATCACCGGGCTGATTTTGCGGACTCCGCTCCGAGCATAATTCTTGCTGCCGCGGCGGTTAAAACCCAACGGATCCGATTGACAAGCGCGGTCACCGTGCTCAGCGCTGCGGATCCGGTGCGCGTGTTCCAGGAATTTGCGACGCTCGATCTCCTGTCTCATGGCCGGGCTGAAATCGTCGTCGGTCGTGGCTCATTTACCGAGGCGTTTCCCCTCTTTGGGCTCGATCTTCGCGACTATGATTCCCTATTCAGCGAAAAGCTCGACCTCTTGCTCAAAATCCGAGGTTCCACCGAGGTCCATTGGAATGGCAAGCACCGTCCCGCACTCAATGGCCAGGGGATATTTCCCCGTCCGTTGCAGACTCCTCTCCCGATCTGGATCGGTGTGGGAGGAACGCCAGAGTCGTTTGTTCGGGCAGGGGCGCTGGGTTTGCCTCTTATGATTGCTATCATTGGCGGTCAGCCACACCGATTTCGTCCGCTGGTCGATCTTTACCGCGATGCGGGCCGCCGGGCCGGACATAGCGACACAGACTTGCAGGTCGGGATTCATGTGCTTGCCTATTGCGCGGAAACGTCAGAGCAAGCAGCAGAAGACTTTTTCCCCGGTTACGCTCGGACATTTACCGAGATTGGCCGTGAACGCAGATGGCCACCAACGACACGCGCGCAATTCGACGCGCTCCGCGGCCCGACCGGTGCGCTTTTTGTAGGCGATGCCCGCGAAGTAACGAACAAAATCCTCGCAGTGAATGAAGCCCTGGGAGGAATCTCGCGAATCACTCTCCAAATGAGCGTCGCGGCACTATCCCATAGAAAAACCCTGAGCGCCATCGCATGCGTGGCGCACAAGGTAGCTCCCGCTGTCCGACAAATTTTAGCCGAGCTCTAGCGCGTGATTTTAAGTTGGAAATGCGCCAGGTCCGCTTTCTGACTATCCAGCCTGCCTCCGAAAATAGATGATTTCTTAGTGGGAACTCAGACTTTCGCGCGAAGCCATGTTCCCTCGTGGGAGGGTGCGGGAAGGATCGAGTGAAGCACATTTGAGCTTTCTCCTCGCGTCCGGAGAGATCAGGGATATTTTTCCGCCATGGAGATCCGATTTCCCATTCCTTCTTTGAAGGTTGTCCTTTCTGTGATTGCCGTTGCACTGCTAGCCGCGACCGGGTTTGCGCTTTTTGAGTTCCAACCGGAGCGCCAACTGAACAAAGCCTTTGAGCGGCTGGTTTTGGCGGTAGAAGCCCGAGACTGGAAACGTGTCGAAGCGATGACCGCGCCCGATTACTCAGACCTCTGGGGAATGAATCGCTCTCAGGCACTGGAGATCGGGTCTGAAGTCCTCAGACACTTTTTCGTGGTTAACATCGTTGTCAGCGACCTATCGCTCAGCGTGGGTGACGGCGATCGAGGCGAGGTCCGCGCCATCCTCCAAGTGGACGGAAATGGTACCGCCATCGCGCAGGCTGTGATGACGGAAGCCAATCGGTTACATCAGCCATTCGTCTTCCAATGGCGCAAAGCAAGTTGGAAACCCTGGGACTGGAAGCTCACGGCGGTAAGTCAGAGCGAAATCGTTTTTGACGGTTCACTGATCTGATCCCAGCAATCAAATATGCTTCATTCAGGGAATGCCAGCGGCAGAATAGCCAATGCTTCCTTTCCGGTTTTCGCTTGTAGAAATTCCGGCTCTTCCCTCTATTCGGGAGCACTTTGAAGCGCACATTTTTCGGGCAAATCCGTGCGCTCGATGGCTGCAAAGGGCCGATTCACGGCTCCTTTGCGAATACTGTCGTTCTGTGTACAGTGTTGGCGGCGGCATATTTCCTGTTGGGTCGGATGGCTTTTGCGATGGCCGTCTCCGATGGCAGCGCACCCTTTACGGTGTATGTCTGGTATAACTCTCGGATCCGGCTGAATATTCCACCACGCAAAGTATGGAATATCTGAAACGGGCCGCCTTGCCCCCCCTTTAGCAAGTTTGCGGGACCGGGAGAGCAACGTGGAATGTTGTTCCAACACCCTCCTTGCTCTCGACTTGAATTGTGCCTCGGTTGGCTTGCACGAATTCCAGACACAGCTGCAGCCCAAGTCCGAGGCCCCTCTCGTTGCCGGTCCCGAGTGTGGAACGGTATTCGTTTGAGATATCAAAAAGTCCCGCCGCCCGTTTGGCGCTCATCCCTACGCCATTGTCCTGCACGGATGTTTTCCAGAAGCTTCCCTCCTGTTTCGCATCGAGAACGATCTCCCCTCCCGCCGAACTGAATTTGATGGCGTTAGATATCAGATTGCGCAGCACGGAGTGAGTTTGATGCGGGTCGGCGTAGACCGCCGCGCCAGCCGGAATTCGATTGTTGATCATGATGCCTTTATCCTCCGCAACCAGTGCGAGAAGCTGAATCGACTCATTCGCACAGTCACGCAAGGCCACCGTTTCCGGGAAGGTTTGTGAGTTCCGCCGTTGGTTTCCCCACTCCATCAAATTTATGAGAGCCTGCAGCGTATAGTCGACGCCCTGCCGAAGGTGGCTCTGGAACTCCCGGAATTCCTCTTTGCTTAGAGTGCCTTCGATCAAGAGATCCAAGCTCACTTTTAGGTTGAGCAACGGCGCATTTAAATCGTGACCGATCACCGCAAAAAGTTTTTCCTGTGCCACGTTCGCGTCATGGAGCTGCCTTCCACGTTCTGCAAGTTGCTCCCAGAGCGATGAAAGCAACAGCGAGGTAACAATCCCCGCCATGATGAGAACATCGGCAGCAAGATGAATATTCTGGTTCGAGAAAAGCTTCTCCAAATCCGGGCCGGCATTGATCAGCGCCAAAAAGGGAGCGGTCAGCAAAAAATTCGCCAATGCCACGGTCTGCACTCGGCTTTGCACAGCCAACCAAACCAGCGGCAAATAGAATGCCGCAAAACTCAGCAAACGGTAAATGGAGCCATTCTCACCCCAATCGCCAAAAACAAAAACGGCGACAGGGATGTAATAAACAAATACCACGATGAGAGCCCGCCGGGTTTCTCCCGTATTGCGCAATCCGTCGGAACTACTTAACCAGGTCAGAATCAGCGGCAGAACGAGCAACTGGCCAAGCGTATTTCCCGCCCACCAATATAGCCAGACGGAGAGAATCCTTTCCGCGGGCAGGCCCGCGAGAAAGTATTGCGCCGCAATACCTCCGGTGGCACTGATCGGCTGCAAGATTAACCCGCACAAAGCAACCAACAGCACCACATCCCGTGGGCGGTTGAGGGTGGGGGAAATCTTCCATCGCCAAAACAGCCAGCCGCCAAGAATCCCTTCCAGGCTATTGACTAGACCAATCACAGCGCTCGCCGACGGGGGCAGCCCAGTCCACTGTGCAAGCACAAACTGCCCCAGGAAAACCCCGGGAGCCACCCTCGGGCCAAAGAGAATGATGCACACTAGCGAAACTCCTTCGGGGAAAAATGCTTGGCAGGTGATGTTGGCGTTCGTCACCGCCATAAAAAAAGCAAACTGCCCCAGCCCCAAATACGCCAAAGCAAGCAAGGCAATGAGAATCAATGTATTGCACAACGATCCAGAAACCGGGCCGTTGCGGACCGATAGATTTGGGATCCATCCCTGAGTTTTCGATTCAAACAAATTCATGTAAGAAATGCGCTTCGCGTAAGTCCCTCCACTCCCGAACAGAACTGACAACCCCGCCTCCTTTCGAAGTCGGATTTCGTGAGTTCATTGCTTCTGTCATTTATTTAGAACTTTCAGCAGTGTCGGCAATTGACCATTAAAACAATATGATACTAAATCGCGCATTTGGAAGGCCTGAAAATGCCAGTTTTTACCATGAAGAAATGACTTGTCTAAAAGCCGATCCGACCAAGCGGACTTGCCTTCACCCATTGGGTGAACGAGATGAACGCTCCTGATTTTGCATAAGGCATTGAACTTCATGCCCTTCGTGTCCTTCATGGGGGATTCAATTGCGTCTTCTAGGATGATACTTGAGGCGAAGCTACGGATTGACAAGGGCAATCGCCCTTCGTTTTTCTGCGGGCAAAAGCTCGTCGCCGTCACCATGCTCAGGTAACCGGATCCCTGGAAGAAACGATTCCCCTCGGAGCGCGAGCCCCGTCTCCTAAAAAAAATCAATACGTCGAAGGACCAACGGCTGTCCCGTCTGATCGCACGAGGCATGCCAACGAAGCCCTGCCTCAAAAGATCAAGCCAAAGTGTCCCTTTTTTTCCGAAATATCGCCTTCTGCAAGACGATGTATTTCCGGCCCCCACTGCGGAGACGATTTACGAATTGTCACTCGATCAAATTCCCCCTATTTGCAGCGGGATGCATCACGTCGTCCGGAGGCAAATTTTCCGCAGAAATAGAGCCTCGTCTCAAACACCTCATTGATGCGCGCCGCCATCGGAATTTTGATATTTGCGGCCGTGGCTGTCGCTGTAGGAATCCTTGGTGCGATTGCTTTCCAAGGATTGAATCCTTCGCTTTCGCTTGCAGTTTTAATTTTCGCCGCCGGGATGGGTGTGTGGGCGTCTGTTGGATCTCGGACAGCTCAGGTGCCAGATGCGCCACCGCTCCGCACATGGGCGGTCGCCGCAATGGGCACAATTTTTGGTTTCGCTGCAATCCGCGCATTTTTTTGGCTCATTTACCGGGAAGGCGATTCGATCATGATCCTTTCGCCCTATAACCTTGGGGATCTTGCGCTGCATATCGCGTTGATCCGCTACTTCGCGTCCGGCGTCTCGTTCTGGCCAGAAAGCCCAATCCTTGCAGATTCGCCGCTCGTCTATCCGGTGGGAATGGATTTTTTTAACAGTCTGCTCCTGCTTGTCGGCGTGCCGTTGGAGCAAGGATTAGTCTGGTGCGGACTCGCAGGAAGCGCCCTCACCGCGTGGGCGCTGTGGCGGTGGGCCGGGGCATTCGGGCTCGCTGCATTTTTGTTTACGGGCGGATTAACTGGATTCGCTTTCTTTACCGGGGATTGGTCGATGCGTGATTTTGGAAAAGACGCCGAGTGGAAGAATGCCTTTCTGACCCTGTTTGTGACTCAGCGGAATTTTCTTTTTGCATTTCCGGCAGGGCTATTGCTTTTGATCCACTGGCGAAGACTGCTGCGGTTGGGCCAGCCGGTGTTACCGTTTGGGGTGGCATTGGTCCTATACGCGACGATGCCCGTCTTCAGCGTGCACGCGTTCCTTTTCCTGAGCGCCTGCTTGGTCGGAGTGTTTCTTGGGGTGACTTCATGGGACCTGCGTCGCCAGCTTTTTATATTCGGGATTTCGGCACTGCTACCAGCCACGTTTGCCATCGCGCTGGTGACCGGCGGCCTATCATCGTCCGGTGACATCCGCTGGCATCCAGGCTGGATGCAAGACGATGCCTCTTGGACATTCTGGATCTGGAACTTCGGCCTGATGTTGCCCGTATGGGGAATTGCCATTTGGCAGATCGCGCGGGCAAAGGATCGCGCGGATCTGGCACTCGCCATCCCAGCCACGGCGATGTTTTTGGCCTGCACCGTAATCGCCTTCGCCCCATGGGCATGGGACAACACGAAGATCATGATCTGGAGCTGGCTAACGATGGCCCCGTTCATTTGGAAATGGGTCGTCGTCCCGCTGCCGGTAGCCGCTCGGGCCGCAATCTGTGTGGTTTTGTTTTTCACAGGAGCCGTGTCATTGGTCGCCGGGCTGGATGGCCGCCACGGCTACCGACTCGCAAGCCGTAGCGAACTTCTGGATGCTGCTGCATTGATTGCAGACATCCCGGCAGAGGTTCGATTTGCCACCTCGCCAGATTACGCCCACCCCCTCCTCATGCTCGGACGAAAGGTAGCCATCGGGTACCCGGGTCACTTGTGGAGTCATGGACTCGATTATCAGGACCGCGAAGCAGCACTAACCCGCCTGATGATGGGCGAGCCGTCCTGGCACGATGACGCACGCGCCCTGAAGGTCGACTACTTGTTTTGGGGCATCCGCGAAGCGCGAAAGTTTTCGTCGTCATCGATGGATTGGATGCCCGATGCCAGCGAAGGAAATGCCACCGGGCAGCTCATCCCACTGAGGCCTGTGCCACTCGCGAAGTGAGCGCCGAAGCGGATTAAAAGCACCTATGTAAATACAAAAGGAACCACGGAGTGCGCGGATTTACTCGGACAGAATTTACAGAATCGACAGAATCAGCCTAAATCCCGCAGTTGGAAGGCCTGAAAATGCCAGTTTTTACCATGAAGACCGGGAAGGACATGAAGAAATGACTTGTCTAA
>JBGSMR010000117.1:0-9896 GCA_041740065.1 Chthoniobacterales bacterium | reverse complement strand
CACAGGCGCAGCTTTTACCTTATTGGTCGTAAAGGTGGCTGCGGATAAGGCAGGGCCGATTGCTGCGATGAGTGCGACGTCAGCGCGATCACTGTTTCCCGGTTTGATTCCTGCATGAGTAGCCGATGCGGCAAATCCGAGGGGAGCGCATACGCCGCCTTTGATGGGTTGGGTGTTTGACATGAGCTTTTTTTAAAATCAGAAACGACTAAAGTAACCCGGCGAATTCTTCGCATCCGGACATCAGATTGAAATTCTGCACTGCTTGTCCGGCAGCGCCTTTGACGAGATTGTCCTCGGCGCTGAGCAGAATCACGCGGCCTGCGCGGGGGTCAAGCCGCACCGAAATATCGCAGAAGTTCGTCCCAACGACATTTTTTGTATCGGGCAGTGTTGTGCTGACCCGGACGAATGGATCGTTTACGTAGGCGTCTCGCAGCGCGTCGGTCAATGCAGCCTCGTCCACATCCGGCACCGGGGTTGCAAAAATGGTTGTGTGGATTCCCCGGTTCATCGGAGCCAAGTGTGGAACAAATGTGACTACAACCGGCTCGCCCTTAGCCAACGAAAGCTCCTGCTCAATCTCAGATAGATGCCGGTGTTTTGGCAGGCCGTAGGCACGCAGGCTTTCATTGCATTCGGCATACAGCAGCGAAACGTCTGCTTTCCGTCCGGCTCCGGTCACGCCACTTGCGCTTGCCACCGCGATGCCCCGCGCCAAGATGAGGTCGGCCTTCAATAAGGGAACGAGCGGCAGTAAAATGCTGGTGGGATAACACCCTGCCGACGCCACGAGCCGAGCAGCCCGGATCTCGTCGCGATGCAATTCCGGCAGGCCATATACCGCCGATGAAAGTAGTTCGGGCACTGGATGGATTTCGCCGTAAAATTCTGCGTACACGGACGGATCTCGCAACCGGAAATCCGCGCTTAGATCGATCACGCGTTTTCCTGCCTTCACCAACGGAGCCGCAAACTCCGATGCCAAGCCATGCGGCAATGCCAAAAAGAAATATTCTGCAGCACTCGCAAGGAGGCTAGAAATCGAGGAGTTGGAAAAAATTAATCGGTCCAGCGTGGGCCATCCGGCGAATCGTGGCAGCACCTCACCGAGCCTGCGCCCGGCATGTTGACGGGATGTCACTGCCAGCACCTCGGCGCGCGGATGCCGTCCGAGCAGAGCACAAAGCTCTTCGCCCGAGTAACCATTGGCACCTACAATCGCAACAGGAATTTTCGACACATGGTCAGGAATAGCGGATGATTGCCCGTTCGTGCAAGCGAAGGAAATTCAGCCACCCGAGTGCGGCAAAGCAGGGCACTCCAACTTGACTGCGCGTAGACACAGAAAACCCTCGCCGCTTTGGGCGAGGGTTTTCTTGGTCCAGGGAGGAGCTGTGTCTTACATCGGAGCTTCGACGACTACGTAACCGCGCTTGTCGCGACGGTAATAGTTGCCATTGACTAGGTAGTAATCAGAACCGCTATACGAGCGGGTGGTGTAGCCTGCGGGCAGGGTCCGGGTGACGTATCCGGGGCTGTATGTGGTGCCGGGTGTTGAGCGTACGACACCTGCAGGGGTCTCAACAACGGTGTATCCTGAGGGTGTGCGGCGGAAGTAACTTTCTCCGACAACGTAGTAGTCATTACCAGAATCGGTGTAGGTCGTGTAGCCACTTGGCAGGCTGTTGGTCGTGTAGCCGGTCTTGTAGGTGGTCTTTGTCGTCGTGCTGCGTGTGACTTTGTCGGTCGCGCAGGCCGAGAGCAATGCAACGGCTGCGACGGCCGCGACGGTAAGGACTAAGGGTGATGTTTTTTTCATGGGACTTGACTGCTAACGGACGGCGGTTTGCCGTTCTGATAGAGTATCGCTCCCCGTAGAGTCTCTGGACGGGTCTTGTGTGGGATAGTTTTAAATTAAGCGATCTAGCTGCCGCATTGCGGGGCTGAGTTCTTCCACCTCAAGCTTCGGAGAGTTTGGTATGAGATGGGAAAAACTTGGCGCAGACGGTGGTGTGAAATGGTTTAATGGGCGGATCGAGTTGTTGGATGCCGTTCGCCGGATGCGATTGGCTTTTCAATTGCGTGAGAGATAGATATTTCATTCAAGTGTATGCAATCATCATCCAGCCACCCCCCGGACGACGTCCCTGAAGAGACGCTTGGCAATGTGCCTGAGGGGACTCCTGCTGGCGCGGAGGGATTGCACGAAGATTCGGTGGTGGGGCAATCAGATCCCGCTTTGGGCTCAGACGACGGCACATTGGAAAGGCCGAGAGGAGAAGAATCAAAAAGTGAGCCGCAGGAGCGGGCGACGCTGGAATCTGCTCTGGAGCGGTGGGGCATGCCAAACCTCGGCCCTGCGGAGATTGCTGAGGAAGAAGCACCTCAGCCACTGCCCAGCCTTGACTATCTTGGAATCTCGAACCGCTGGCTCGGTCTGCTCGGTCCATTGTTCCTGCTCGTTTTCGCGTTTTTCTACTACCAGCAATATTACATCAGTGGGCTTAACCTCAGCGGAGAGGGGGGCACTAATGCAGTGATTGCAATGCGATTGATAGAGGGTCAGCGGCCCATTGCGGATACGTTTCTAGGCTACAATGTAATGTGGTTTTATCCCTTGGTCTGGCTCTTTCAGATGGTCGGACCAGATTTTAATGCGATGCGGATTTTCTTCTATTCGCTGAGTGCAATCACAGCCGTAGGGGCTTTTTCGGTAGTGCGGCGGGTGACTGGACAGGCGTGGTTGGCGTTGGGTTGCGGGGTGCTAGCGATTCTGCTGCCCGGGATGCTGTTCCGGAATTACTTGCCGCTGATAGCCGTCCTCAATGTGTTTGTTTTGTTGAGTGCTTTTGTGTTTGAAGCTGCAACTCCTGGTCGGCGATTTTGGTGGTACGTGGCTGCGGGCCTGACGCTCGGTTGGACCTTTCTCACGCGGATCGATGTGGGTGTATTCTTCACTCCGGTTTATGTCGGTGTGGTATTGCTCTGGCCGCTGGCAGTGAAGAGGAGATTTTGGTCCCGAATTCCAGAAGCGGTGGCCGCGTTTTTGACGGTGGTCGTTGTCGCAGGGTTGGTGCATGTGCCGTTCTGGCTGGATGCGAGAGACCGTGGGTTTGAGGAGAATTTTGTTGATCAATACCGGGGGATTTGGGGATTGATTCAATACGAGGCTAAGCGACAAATTTTTGATCGAGTGATGCCCACGACTTCCGGGCAGCAGGGCTCTGACTTGGACGGGGCGGCTTGGATTCGTGTGAGTGATGCCGGCAGTGGGCTGGGTTTTGTCGGCAGCGAGTCGCAGGGCACGACTGATATGGGTGAGGGTGGCGGGACGCGACCTCGGCCCGCGCTCGAAGTTTTGACGAGCGATGCGTCACTCAGCGAGAAGTGTTTTGTGCTTACGATCTATCTGCCGGTGGTAGTCTCGGGTGTGATCTTGGTTGTGAGCTCGATCGGGTTGCTTGTGGGGATCTTCGCGGTGAGAGAGGATTTGAAGCGCGATGCTCTAGCGGCAGGAGTGATGATCGGTGGAGCGTTGACGTTGTTTCCGCAGTATTTTTTCTTCCGGCCAGACACCCCCCATTTGGCAGAATTTCGGATTCCCTTTCTTGTGGCGATGGCGTGTGCGTGTTTCCTTGCGGTAAAATGGATCTGGCCACGTTCTGTGATAATAAAGCTGTGTGTGCTCGTTTTTATCTTGGCCTGCGTCGTGTGGGAGGCGGCATTTTTTAATTTTGCTTACTACAAAGATTCGTCCGGATCGGTGCGGGTGCGGCACAACCGGACGGCAGAATTTGTGGCAGAGAATGGGGTGCGTGCGCTGATAAAGAAGCGGGATGTGGACTGGATGAATGGGCTGCGCGACGCGGTAGTGAACCATTCGTACCCGAGCGATTGGGTGGTCACGTATCCCTACTCGCCGACAATCAATTTTATGACAAACCGGCGGTCATACTTATATAACCTTTATGTCGATAACGTGACGGCACCGCGGAATTTTAGCGAAGCTGCGATGAAAGACATCCGGGAATTTCGGCCAGCAGTGGTGGTCGTCGATGACCGACCAATCAACAACACGGAAATATCTCGATTCTCTAGTTGGGCAGGTCCCCTGATGAATTTCCTGAAAAAGGAATACGTGCAAGTAGGACAATTTGATTCGATATCGGTCTTCGCTCGTGCGGACAAGGCACCCAATAAAACGATTCCTCCGGAACTGCTAGAATGATAAAGCGATTGACGTGTCTGTTTTTCTTTTTTGCTTGTAATTTGGTGGGGGCGCGTGCGGCAGACCTTTCCCCGCTACAGGTCGGGGTTTATGAAAATGCACCGTATGTGGTCCAGGATGATTCTGGATCGTGGGATGGCCTTGCAGTGAACCTCTGGCGAATGATCGCGGCGCGTGAGAAACTCGATTACACGTTGGTACCGGTGGATCAAGATGCATCGATGCAGGAGTTGGAGAGTGGCCGCATCGATGTCTTGCTCGGCCAAATGAGTGTGTCTGCGGAACGGGAGCGGCTGATCGATTTTTCACACGCATTTCTTACAGAGCCCCTGGCGATAGCCGTGGAGAGTGGACGCCTGTTTCCTCACTGGACGGAATTTCTTCAGATGCTGCCGGGTCATGGCGTCTATTCAGTAATCCTTATCAGCTTCGGCGGCATGCTTGTGTTCGCGATTCTCTTTTGGATTGTAGAAAGGCGGCTTACCAACTCGCATTTTAGTGGCAGTCCGCTCCAGGCCATTGGCTCCGCGCTATGGTTCTCGGCGGTGACGATGACAACCGTCGGCTATGGCGATAAAACGCCTCTTACACCCGTGGGGCGATTTCTGGCATTTGTGTGGATGTTTGCTGGAATTCTGCTGGTGGGCGGCTTCACAGCTACGGTCGCCTCGACGGTGTCGACGGCTCGGATGGCGACGGCAGTGTATGGACTCACAGATATCGCGCGATTTCAGAACGGCGTCCTGGCAGGATCGGCTGCGAGTAACCAGTTGCGCAATGCGGGGGTGGTAGCTGAGCGGTTCGATCACGTGAGGGACGCTCTCGCTGCGGTGGAATCCGGCAAAGTACACACGTTTGTCGCGGATTTCGTTACCATCCGTTACGAATTGAATCAATCGCGTTGGAGTAAACTACAGGCGGCTGTTCTTCATGATACTTCGTCGCGCATGGCGATCCCTGTGCGTGAGGGGTTGCCGGAGCTGGAAGCGATCAATGTCGGGCTTCTAGAGACGCTCGAAGATCCGTCATGGCAGGGGGTGCTTCGCCGATGGACGGGCGCGCCGCTGCCCTTGGGGATATAAATCCTCAGGTATTGGATGTTTTGGCTGCTTGCGCTAGAGTGTGGGCGTAGGTTTGGGATGTCTTCGTGATATCGTAAGAAAGCGCCTTTAACGACGAGGCTGTTCGCATCCGGTGTAGCGTCGCAGGCTCGGTGAGTAACTGGCACAAACCTTCGGTAAATGCCGATGGTGTGAGCTCCAGCGTGAGCCCATTAATGGAATCATCGACCACATCCAGCATGCCCGGGATCTTTCCACACACGATGGCTAGGCCGTGATTCAGCGCCTCCACGGCAGCTACGGGCATGCCCTCGCTAAGCGACGGCATCAATAGGATGTCTGCATGGCCCATGTGGGTGTGTACCGTCGCTGCGTCCAGCCAACCGTGCGTGGTCACTCGATTCGTGAGGCCTGCATCCTGGATGGCTGTCTCGACTGTCGCTCTAAGCGGGCCATCGCCGATGATGTCGCAATGCCACGCCGTGTTTTTCAACGCTGCGAGTGCCTGAACCGTCAGGAGGGGATTTTTTTGCAGACTTAGTCTCCCGACCATGACGATGCGGGGTGGGTTCTGGAGTGTGATTGTCGGTCGGCAATCAAGAGCAATGCCATTAGGAATCACAACAGGACTTCGCTGATAAGCAGTCATTGCGAGACGTGCGACGAATCCACTTACCGCAGTGACTGCGGAAGCCCGGGCCCAAATTGGACGGGTGAAGGGAGCGATGATTTTGAAGAGCCTATCGGTCTGCTCAGGCACACCGCCAGGGACGTCGCCGAGGTGCGCTGTAAGGACATAGGGAATTCCCGTGAGCACGGACACAACCCACGCTAGCGCCCCCGTCGGAACGGCAAAATGAGCGTGAATAACATCGGGTTTCCAGCGCTGGATGTGGATCAGCGTCGGGACGATGCTGCACGCGAGATACGCAGCCATCTCCGGTACTGAGCACGTGTCTTCTCGCTGGCGAAAGGCGGGATTGCGGTGGACTTCGACGCCGTTGATTGTCGCTTCGCGAGGCAGGTGCTTCATCCCAGTGGTCTGCACATGGACGGAGTGTCCGCTGGTAGCCAATGCTTCGCAGATTCCAGCGCAAGCCCGGCCGCCGCCGCCGCCGATTGGCGGGTATTCGTAGTTGAGGCAGAGGATGCGAAGGCCAGACATGCTCGTCGAATCAGGCGGAGATGGCGTGGTTTTTGCACCAAGTCTCGTGGACTAATTGGCACCACAGAAAAAGCCGATCATCGGTCTTTCCTGCTTGGTGCGCGATGACGCGATGCTGCACGAACGGATCTGATGCTGTCGGCGCAAGACGCCCGGTGCGCAACCATGCACCGACGGGGGTGCCAAACCCCTTCTTCTTTCGGTGAACGATTTCGGCGGGAAGGAGGCGCAAGGCAGCCTGTTTAAGTAGGTATTTTGTGGTGCCATTCCGAAGTTTCCATTGGGCTGGCAGCCGGCGAGCGAAGTTTGCAACCTTGATATCAAGGAAGGGTGCGCGGGCTTCCAGCGAGTTCATCATCGTGGCGCGATCCACTTTTGCAAGGATGCCATCCTGCAAGTAAAAGCGGGTAAAAAATTCCAGCGTGCGATCCACGGTGTTGGTTTGTGCGCATCCGTCCCATGCGGCAATCGCCTCGCTGTAAACGTCCTCGGGTGTGCACGGACTGCCTAAGAATTCGGCGATCTCGTGCGGCTCAAGCGCTCCGATCCATGCTGGATTCCATTGACTAGCCGGATAACTCAATCCGCGTAAGGTGCGCTTGATTTTGAAATCCAGGCTGATGTTTTTATGAGAAACTGGCAGGCGTGTGGCGAGGAGTCGGATTGCGGTGTGGACTGGCCTGGGGACCATCTGTGAGTAGATCTCTGCTTTTTTCAGCGCGAGAAAGGGATCGTATCCCGCGAAGAGCTCGTCGCCTCCATCGCCGCCCAACGCAACGGTGACGTGTTGACGAGTGAATCGGGCCAGCAACCATGTGGGCAGTAGGGAAGCGTCGCCTTGTGGCTCATCCAGATTTTCAAGGATGCCGGGTAGCAGTTCCAGTGCTTTGTTCAGGTCGAGGACGTCGGTGTGATGATCGGTGCCGAGCAGTTCTGCGACGCGGTTGGCGTGTGGAAGTTCGTCGAACGATGCATCAGTGAATCCGGTACTGAACGTCTTCAATTGCCCGCCACCGGTGTGATTCGCAGCAAGTGCTGCAATGAGCGAGGAGTCGACACCGCCACTCAAAAAAACACCCAGTGGGACATCGGACATCAAGCGACGTTTTACTGCGCCATCTAGCAGGTCCAATAATTCGTCAACCAATGATTCCTCGCTTACCGCCGGATCAATCGGGTCGATTTCGTAATGCCAATGCCGCGTCACGCGCACTCGGTCGTCGTTGATGTCGAATCGTAGGTTGTGCCCCGCGGGCAGTTTAAACACATGCTCCAAGATCGTCAGGGGCGCAGGAATGAACGCGTATGCGTAATACTTTTGCAGCGAGCGAGTCGCGAGGGATCTCGGGCAGCCAGGATGCTCCATCAAGGCGGTCAGTTCCGACGCAAAGGCAAACGTGCCGTTCCGTTGAAACCAGTAGAGAGGTTTTTTTCCGAATCGATCCCGACTGATGAAGATGCATCGCTGCGTCCGGTCGTAGATCGCAAAAGCCCACATCCCATTGAGACGGTCTACGAAATTCTCACCCCAGATTTTCCATGCATGGAGGAGCACTTCGGTGTCGGAATGGTCCGTCTGGAAGATACATCCGGCCGCTTTTAACTCGTCGCGCAGGGGCGCATGATTGTAAATTTCGCCGTTAAAAACAACTCCGATACTGCCGTCGGCAGTCCACATCGGCTGGGCGCCCCCTTCGAGATCCACGATGGAGAGTCTTCGATGCCCGAGATGAACTCCCGCTGCGGCGTCGATGTAATGGCCGTCGGCGTCTGGACCCCGATGCGCGATGCGCTGAGTCATCGCTTCGAGCCACGCGCGTTCTCCGCGACCGACGAACCCGGCGATCCCGCACATCAGCTCGGACGGTCGGGAAGCTCGATGTTTCGGGCTTCGCGCACGAGGTAAGTGCGTTTCCCCTGCGATTCGTAAAACGTGCGTGTGATCATTTCTGCAAGCAGGCCCATCAAGACGCAAAGCACACCCGTCATGAATGTGAAGATCGTCATCAATGGCAGCGGCGTCGTTGTGAACGGTTTGTCCCAGCCGATATTCAGCACTGCAGCCCAGAGGCCAAATATCATTGAGGCTACCAACATAAGAAACCCGCAGAGTCCAAAAACATACATCGGTTTCTGCGCATGGCGGTCCAGGAACTTTACGACCATGAGATCAAGCACCACCTTGAGGACTCGTTCCAGGCCGTATTTGGATTTCCCCGTCCGCCGTTTAAAATGATTGACGACCTGTTCGGTAATCCGCGCGCCATGCCAGCTCGTGTAAATCGGCAAAAACCGATGCATCTCTCCATACAATCTAACGCCATCGATCACATCACGGCGATAGGCTTTTAGCGAACATCCGAAATCATGAAGTCGCACGCCAGACACCAGCGAAATGAGCTGATTGGCCATGATGCTCGGAAGATTCCGCCGAATGGCGTTGTCCTGCCGGTCCCGCCGCCATCCGCTCACGACATCGAACCCCTCGTTGAGGCGCGCAACCATCTTGGGGATATCTTCTGGGTCGTTCTGGTAGTCGCCATCCATCGGAATGATGATTTCGCCACTGGCAAAATCAAAACCTGCCATCATGGCGGCTGTCTGCCCGTAATTTCTGCGAAAATGCAACACCTTTACCTCTGGAATTTCAGCGGCGAGATCATTGAGTGTTTGTTCGGAGCCGTCCGTGCTTCCATCGTTGATAAATACGATCTCCCATGGCTCGGCCATCTTTCGCAAAACAGACACGGTGGAGTCACAAAGCGGCCCCACGGCCTCGCGCTCGTTGTAAACTGGAATGATAACGGACAACATGCTGCCAGAGGAAGTATCCAAGTATTTCGATGGAAACAACTCTTTCGTTTGCCGACACGCGCGAAAGCCCTTGGATACGGCCTTGGAGGCCACTTCTAAAAAGTTTTTTAAATTGAACTTGTCAACTTTCGCGAGTGCGATAGGAATTTCCGCCTGACGCATTCTCCCCGATTGGCGTCGGATTGTCGTTTCTGGGCTTCGTTGCCAGATCGCTTTCCGTCATTGCCATACGGGGGGTGCACATAATCGACACAATTTCCCGATGATATTCGAAGCCATTTTTGCCGCAGCCATTCCTCTCAATGCCCAGTCATTCTGGGCCGAGATGAACCAGGTCTCGTTTTTGGAATGGTTCACAAACTCGATCTTCCTTTCCGGGGTGGTCACATTGACCGTGGTTCTGCTTGCGCGTCGCGCCACGCACAACGTCGAGTTGGTTCCTAATGGACCGCAGAATTTGTTTGAGGCAGTTGTGGGTGCTCTTTACGACACATTCGAGGGGATTGTTGGCCATCACATGATCGCCAAAGTCTTCCCGCTCTTGGCATCGTTGTTTATTTTCATCCTGATCTCAAACTGGTTTGCTTTGATGCCAGGCGTCGGCTCGATCGGATGGGGCGAAAAG
>JBGSMR010000300.1:0-11119 GCA_041740065.1 Chthoniobacterales bacterium | reverse complement strand
GAGTCCCACTCGCGTCCAAACTGACCGCGTCCGGCAGATTGCGACTCCGCAAAGACTGCTGTGCCTTCGGGTTCACCAGCCGCAGCCAAGCGATGAACGACGTCATTTGTCGAAGCGGTTTCCCGGAAAACGAGTATTTTGTGTCCAACCAGCGCATGTGCCACTCCATCGCGAATGGAATCAGGATCGAGCAATTTCTCAGTTGTCATCAGCATTCAACTCAAGTGACAGGTCCACGGACCCAGCAGAGTGCGTGAGCGCACCCACAGAGATGAAATCAACTCCCGTTTCTGCAACACTGCGAACCGTCCGTAAGGTGATCCCACCACTTGCCTCTAAAAGCATTCCATCGGGACGCTCGATCACGGCCAAACGCATCATCTCGAGCGGCATATTATCGAGCATGATGATGTCGATACCGGGGATCTGATAGAACTCCCGAACCTGATCAATTGTATCCGCCTCGACTTCGACGCGAACGCCTGGAAAACCTTCTTTTACTTCGCGGATTCCCTTCGCGAGGCCTGCGGCCGTTAAGCCACCGGCGAGATGGTTATCTTTGACCATCACCATATCATAGAGCCCTAAACGGTGATTTGTTCCCCCGCCGGCAACTACGGCAGACTTCTCCATCACACGCCACCCGGGCGTCGTCTTCCGCGTGTCGAGAATGCGGCAACCGGTGCCCTCCACAGCAGACACATATTTGCGGGTGAGCGTCGCCACGGCGGACAGCCGTTGGAGGAAATTAAGCGCGGTGCGTTCAGCGGTTAAGATCGCCCCCAGCCGCCCCCTTACTTCGAGAACTATATCACCCGGGGAAACAGCGGTGCCGTCCATCGCCACGTCCCTGACGGTAAGCGCTCCGTCGACCCGTCGGAATACTTCCTTAGCAACTGAGGTTCCGGCAACGACACAGGGCACCCGGGCCAAAACCCGGGCCACACCCGTCCGCAATGGGTCACAAAAAATGTTCACCGTGACATCACCACTGCCGACGTCTTCCGCCAGCGCTTGATCAATCAGGTCACCCGTAGGATTCATCTCTTCACGCGGGCTCGTCACTGCCAACCGGAACAATGGGAATCGCAGGCAACCCGATAAGTTCGCGCTGCCAATGCATCAATGCGGTCGAGTGGATATCCTCTGCAACCATTTCCATGGCACTCCGAGGGGCAAGGATGGACGGATCTAGTTTCAGATCCTGCGCGACTCGGTCTCTAATGACTTTTAGTTCATCAAAGCGCTTCACTTCATCGTTTGTTTTCCTTCGCCCACGCTTACGTTCCATTTTTGGCCATTCGGCCTCTGGGATTTGGAGTGCCAAGGCGAGTGCTACTTCGAAACTTCGGCGGCGACGATTTGTCATTCGGGGGATGCTGAATGCTTGGTTCGCCGAGGCACGCTCTGCCACTTTGAGAAGGTCTTCATTGCCGATTACATGGAACGGCGGACGGTTCCAACTCCGCGCTTCAGAATCGCGCCAGAACCAAAGCACGCGCAAAATCGATTGAGCACGGGCCGACAGTTTTGCACTGCCAGAGATCCGCCAAACCGCCGATTCATCCCGCTCCCGCACTTCACGGGACGCGGCAACCATCCGATCAATCGATTCAACAAACCAATCCCATCTCTCGAGCGAGCGCAAGTCCTGCTCGAGTGTGGCAGCGATCTCAAACAAATATCGGGTATCATTAATAGCATACTCAACCATCTGCTCCGGGAGCGGGCGGATCGCCCAGTTCGCCTTCTGCGATGCCTTGCAGAGTGTGATAGAAAAATACTTCTCCACGAGTGCCGCCAGCCCCAGTTGTTCCATGCCACAGAGCCGCGCAGCAATCATCGTATCAAATATTTCCCGCGGCTCAAATCGATGACTTCTGCGAAATAATCGCAAGTCGTAATCTGCGCCATGAAAGATCACCCGCTTGTCCTCCAAAGCATCTAGAAAGGGCTGGATGGGCACACCGGCAAGCGGATCCACGAGCACATGCTCACTCGGCGTGCTCACCTGGATCAGGCAAAGTTTCTCGAAGTAACAATGGAGGCTGTCGGCTTCGGTATCGAGCGCCACCACAGGCAACTCTGACATCCGATCTACGAATTCCTCCAACGCAGTGGAGTCAGCGATCAAGGCTCAGCAATAAATTGTTGGTGGTCCGGAAGTTCACCCGCATGGCGCGCACGCGGCTCGCGGACCTGCGTGTTCCCGGTGGTCGGAGCAGTTACAAATGGACCGCCCGCCAGCGGCGCCACCTCGGTAAAGGCCACTTCAGGCACATCACTGGGTTTACCTTCCAACGGAAAATCTTTACGCAACGGAAAATAGGGATATCCATCCCACATGAGGATGCGGCGGAGATCCGGGTGATTGCGGAACTTTATTCCCATCATGTCGTAAATCTCGCGCTCGTGCCAATCTGCCGTCGGCCAGATATCAGACACGGTATCAGCCTCGCAGACATTTTCGTCAAACCGAATGCGCAAACGGAGATGCTGGGATCGATCCATCGCGTACAACTCGTAAACGATCTCCCAGCGGGGCTCGACTTCGAATTGATCGATACTTGTGATATCCACCAGATAATCAAATCCAAGCGTGTCCCGACAGAAACGGGCAACGTCACGGAGCATTTCCGGAGGTATTTCGAGGCTCACTTCACCTCGAAACTCTACTTTTTCGAGAATACCCTCCGGAAACGCAGTTCGGATTTTTTCCTCAGCTTCTTGAATTGTCATAAAAATTGGTCCCCTTGGGGCAGTTCTCCATTACATCGCGTCGATCAGGACACGTTTCTGGTCCTCAACCGAGTGTTCGCCCATGATCTTCTGCTGGAGCTTCATCAAGCCGTCGAGAAGCGCCTCCGGCCGAGGAGGGCAGCCTGAGATGTAGACATCGACCGGGATAATATGGTCCACGCCTTGAAGCACGGCATAGCTTCGATACATGCCGCCGCTGGACGCACACGCGCCCATCGCGATGACCCATTTAGGTTCGGGCATCTGATCGTAAATCCGCTTTACGGCTAGTGCCATTTTGTAAGTCACCGTGCCGGCGACAATCATCACGTCTGACTGACGAGGCGAAAACCGCATCACTTCCGCGCCAAAACGCGAGATATCAAATCGGGAAGAGGAAGCCGCCATCAACTCGATAGCGCAACATGCAAGCCCCATGGGCATTGGCCACAAGGAATTACTACGCATCCAATTGATCGCTGCATCGACCCGCGTAAAAATCACATTTCCTTCGACTTTCGAATCATATGCGATCGGACTCTGAGTATTCATCGGGTGTAAGGTAATTCGGATGAGATATGAAGCAAGGCGGAAACTATGATCGCCTGAGATATTGTTCGTGAGAAGGGTCAAAAATCTGCGATTAATAAGCAAATCCCGGATAACCCCCAGCGAACACCGCATTCTGGATCGCCAGCAAAGGGATCGACAAAGAAAACTACGGGCTGTCTTCGGAAAGGGCGGCAAGAGCTCCTACAAATGCCGCGTTGTAATCAAGCGCGACCTCATTGGTAATGTAATTGGAACGATCATCCACATAGGAGAAATCATTGGGCGCTGATGGCCCGCCCACAAGCGCCCCAAATAAAACATGCCTGTTGTTGACTGGGTCGTTGATATCTCCGGTTGTCGATCCGTGCGCCGCGCGATGATGCGGGTTGATCGGGGGATTATTGCCGTATCCCACCACATAACTCCGGCGAACCGGGTTGTCGCCAAGCATGTAATCGATCTGACGCTTTGCGAACGCCTGGTCGCGCGATCCATTCGGCATCCCGGGGATCCGCGCGGCAATGCATGCCATAAATGCGGTGTTCGCAGCGTAACGCAGCGATCCCCATTGGTCGAGCCAGGCAAGGCCCCCGCGCGTGGTCTGCACGCGCTGTCCGTCCCGTCCAACCGTCCAAAAATCCAGCCAGCGGGAGACATCACGCACGTAGCGTTTGTTTCGTGTTAGTGCCGCTAGGAGCACGGCCGTGCCGTATTTTTTGTCGTCCCACGAATGCGTCCAATCCCACTTTCCAGCGGCCAATTCGTTAGCATAAATTTCCTCCGACCGGGCAAGAAATGGCTTTTCGCGGGTAGCGCGATAGAGCCATGCGGAGGCCCAAGCGAGTTCGTCCTGATACCCGGAGAACGAATTGTAATACGCACGCGCGTCGACGATGGCGTCCGTGTAGGTCCCGCGGTGACGATCCGCAAAAGAAAACAGCTCCCGTGCGTGTCGCAGACACACATCAGCATATTCCGGGTCGGCCTCGCGGAAAAGCATCGACGCTGCAGCCAACGCGGCAGCAGCCTCTCCAGCAAGCTCAGATCCCGGATTCTCCGCATCGATGCGGAAGGCAGGACGCTCCATCTGCATCGCCTCAGGTGGCCCCCAGAATGCATGATCGAGGTCTCCTCGCCCGACCTGACCATAAAATACATCCGGTTCCGAATGCGCCTTGATGAGCCAATCTGTCCCCCACCGAACGGTATTAAGTAACGTCTCCCACTCGCCTGCTGCCTGGTAACCATTTTTAAATTCGAGTCCACCCCAGGCCAACAACGTCATGGAGCTTGCCATCGGCAGGGCAAATTTCACGCCATCTCCCGCGTCAAAATACCCTCCCGTGAGGTCCACCCCAACATCCGCCCCGTCAGACAAAGCCGAGTCGCCGCGCCACTCGACGCGGTTGCCGGCGGGCAAACGCCCGGAGCGCTGCGCCTCATAAAAAAACAACGCCATCTGAAGGGCCTGCGGGTAATTTATCTCCGCTCGGCGCGGCAGCGGGGTCGGTTGTGTCATATCGGGTGGCAAGACGGTGATTGATGGTTCCTCGGGAATTTCAGGAAACGGGGTCACCGGAGCCTCATTGATACTAAGATTTCCCGGCCGACCGACAACCGCCCCGGGAGCCCCAATGAACCCAAAGCGGACTTCACCACCGGGCGGGATATCGCGATTCCACGGCTCCGTGGCTGCGTCGATTACGAACGTGTCGCCGGAAATCGAGGCTATGTGCGCATTCCACATGTTCGTAATACGCCGAGGCATCGAAAACGTGAGATTCCAATTTCGAATGGTCTCGCTGGTCGTGTTACGAATGACAAATTCCGCTTGAAATCCAGCTCCCCAATCGGTGATCACCCGGAAATCCACCTCTGCATTTCCCGCCGTGGCACGCAGATCCGTGCCCCCCCCATAAACCGGCTTTTGAATAATGCCTCCTTGTTGCGTTTGATCCGGAACACCTGCAGGACGGTCGCCAGCGATGACGGGTTCAAACACAATATCCTTTGGCATACCACCGCCCGGTGACGCCTGGAACCCGATCGCTACTTGCCCGCCACTACCTCGAACAAGACGTGACCAATCTTCGGGTGCAAGCACATAGGAATCTCCATCGTGCTCCAAAATTTTAGCACCCCAGAGTCCTTCGATTGTGGAAGCGAAGCGAAAGCGCAAACGCCAGTCCTTGACTTCATCGGCTCCTGAGTTCGTGAGTCGAATTTCGCCGACCATGCCTGCTCCCCAGTCGCTCTGAGTTTTGTAATCAACAGAAATGGGGCTCGCAGGTGCACTCGCGATCACTGCGGATAAGATAGCGAGAATAACATTTCGGAAGGTATTCATAATTCCCCGATGGCAGCGCAGGGTTAACGTTGGGTCAGACGGAACTCCGGGTCTGGGCAACCGTACGGGCGACCTTTTCGAGCACTTTGCGCAAGAGGTCGGCTCGGATGGGCTTGCTAAGATGCCCATCCATCCCTTCCTCGCGGGAGCGCGCTTCATCTGATTTTAAGGCGTGAGCGGTCAGAGCCACCAACTGAGGCGGCTGAGGACAGAGTTCTCGGATCCGTTGTGCCGCCTCATATCCATCCATCCCCGGCATTTGAATGTCCATGAGAATGAGATCATAATTCTTTTCAAGCGCCATCGCCACAGCTCGGGATCCATCCTCCGCTTCATCCGGCGAATAACCAAATTTCTGCAAAAGCAGCCGCGCAAGTTTTCGGTTAACGAGATTGTCTTCTGCTACCAAGATTTTCAGCGGTCGCGACTTTGCGAAATCGGGTGTGATATCAAGCTGAATGAGCATCGTTTTGCGAGGATCAAAGTCGTCTCTTACCAACTGACACGGGAGAGTCACAAAAAACGTGGTGCCCGCACCCACGACGCTTTCTACGCGAACCGTGCCGCCCATAAGATTGGAAAGTCGTTTCACAATCGACAGCCCAAGGCCCGTGCCACCGAATTGGCGGGCAGTAGTAGCGTCGAGTTGGTTGAATGGCTCAAATAGGCGACACTGATTGGCCTCTGATATGCCAATCCCTGAATCCTTCACATAAAACGAAAGATCACAAAAATTGCTGCGTGTCGATGGTTCTGCCAGCAGGTCAAATTCCACGTATCCACGGGAGGTGAATTTGAGAGCATTACCCATCAGATTGAGAATGATCTGACGGACGCGCACAGGGTCGCAAATCATTAGCGTCGGAACGGATGAGTGGATTTGCAGGCGCAGTTCAATTCCTTTTTTCTCAGCCTGCGGATGGAAAAACGCGATCAGTGATTGGACGATCTGGCGGACATCGGTGGGCTTGAGATCAACATCCAATTTACCGGCTTCGATTTTCGAATAATCCAGAATATCGTTGATGATCGCGAGCAAGGCACCTCCGCTGTCGCGGATCGTTTGCAAGAATTCCCGCTGCTGATCATTGAGCTTGCTTTCTGCAAGAAGGTCGGCAAATCCCAATACCCCGTTCAGAGGCGTGCGGATCTCATGACTCATCATTGCGAGAAAATCACCCTTAGCGCGATTCGCCGATTCCGCAGATTGCATCGAGACCGCCATTTGCTGCTCAGCAAGTTTCACGGAAGAAATATCTGCCACGGTGCCGATGGCTCGGGTCGGCTCACCAGAGGGGCTGATCTGCGCCTTGCCATTAAGCAGCAGCCAAACTTCGTCAGGAGCCTCGCAGCGAAGTCGAAGCTCTGCGCGGAAGACATCTGTTTCACCCCGCAAATGCGCACCCATCGCATTTTTCAATCCGGCGAGATACTCTGGATGCACAAAACGTTCCAAATCGATCAGAGAGTTGCACTGAAAGTCCACCGGTGCCCGCATTAATTCAAGCATCCGCTGCGAAAGAAAAACCTCGCGGGTCTGCGGGTTCCAATCCCACACTCCGACATCTGACGCAGCAATTGCGAACTGCCATCGGCTCTCTGTTTCGCGCGAATGCTCAGAGATTTTTTCGACCTCGGTAACATTTTCAATCACTCCCACCAGCGCCAGTGGTTTACCATTCGCATCGTCGATTCGTGTTTTAAAGGCGCGAATCGTCAAGTTCGTTTGCTCCACTTTTACCACAAGTGGAGCAATGTTCAAATTACCCCCGAGCGATGCCCGGAGGTCCTGCTCATTGAAGATACTTGCCATTACTGGATCAAATACGTCGACGCTCGTATTTCCGATCACCGCATCCGCAGGCAGCCTGAACATCCGCTCCATCGCCCGATTCCAAATGAGGTAGCGGCCTCGTGTCTCGGGAAGCAGGCTCTTGACCAGAATGCCAACTGGAGCATTCGTCAGGATTCCATCCATCAGATCGCGCTCCCGGTGCAGAACCTGCGACATCTCGCGGCGCTCGGTAATATCCTGGGACACAATTAATATCGCAAGCGGGGAACCTTCATTATCAAAAATGGGCGTTTTCGTGGTGCTCAGCCACCGGGTCTGGCCCTGCCGGTTTTGGATCGGCTCCTCTGGTATCACGAGCGGATCACACCCACCCATAGTCTCTCGATCTTTTTGCTCGAAAAACTGTCGCTGCTCCTCGGGAAAATAGTCACCAACCTGATGACCTAACGCGTCTTCACGGGAAATCCCGGTTAGTTCCGCAGCGAATTTGTTCCAAATCAGAATTTGACCAAACGAAGTCTCACAAGCGCTCTTAACAATCACAAGCACCGGAAAGGCATCGAAGACCTTCTCAAAGAAAGGAACGTCCGTAACGATGCGTCGCAGGTCGTCCTCTTTGAACGTACCAATTGGATTATGCAGCGCAGCAGATGCAGGTATCACACTTTAAAGAAGGATCAATTGAGTTTCGTTACAGCGCGAATAAATTTCATTTTGTTCGCGGTGTCGAGGAATCGGTTGCATCCGACTCGCACCACCGGCAGGCGTTAGGTGCAGGGACACCCACCTGGTCCAGAACCCGCCAGACGACGGTATCCACTACCTCGTCAATACTCGTTGGATGACTGTAAAACGAGGGCATCGCCGGCAGGACATGCGCGCCCGCCTCCATCGCTGCCACGACATTGCGGGCATGGATGAGATTCCACGGCGTCTCGCGCGGCACGAGGATGAGTGTTCGCCGCTCCTTGAGAAAAACATCGGCGGTCCGTAGAATCAGCGATTCGCTAGTACCAGCCGCGATTCGACCGACCGTACCCATGGAGCACGGAATGATGACCATGGCATGAAACTGCGTGGATCCGCTGGCGAACGGAGCATTCATTGTTTTGTCCGAGTATTCAAAGACATCCTTTGGCAGATCCAATGTGCGTATTTCCTCGTTTATCACCTGTTTCGCATAGCTGCTGAGGACCAGATGAATTTCAACGCCCGCATCCCCGAGATACCGCAAGAAACGCTTCAGGTAGATGGCCCCGCTGGCCCCTGTGGCAGCAACTACGATACGCTTGTTCATAGCAGTTTTGCGGTTTTGAGACAATTTCGTAGCGTGTTCATCCGCGTCAACGCATTGCGATAGATGGTGGTATTCGCAGGATTCGGCTCCACCCGGGTCGATTCATCGAGAACAACAAACCTCGCCGCGAAATCATGGAATGCCATATCCCTCGCTTGCCCGGCATCGCTGGCCACCCAAGCGGCTTGAATCGCAGCCCCGAGCGCAGCTCCCTCCCCGGTTTTCAAACACACCACTGGAACTTCAAACACGTCCGCAGCGATCTGGCGCCATCCCTGGCTATGACTTCCTCCGCCTGTCAATCGGATTTCAGTGGGTGCGATTCCTAGTTCCCGCAACCGCGCCAACCCGTAACCGAGGCCCAGCGTCACCCCCTCCACGCAGGCACGCGCGATGTGGGCCGAAGTCATGTTCGTCACATTTAAACCATGGAGGACTCCACACCCATGCGGCAAATTTGGAGTGCGTTCACCCACGAGATAAGGCAATAAAAGAAGCCCGTCTGCCCCTGCGGGCGTAGTGGTCAGCACTGCATCATAGTCGGAGTGACTCCACCCGAACATCCCGCGCGCTAACTCCGTGACGAGGGTCACATTCATCGTGCAGACAAGCGGCAACCAGTGGTCGGTGCTATCGCAAAACCCCGCAACCTCTCCGAGGGGATCGATGGCCGCTTGGTCGGAACAGGCAAAAAGCGTACCCGATGTCCCTAGACTTGCCGTGACGCATCCCGAGATTGTATTGCCGGTGCCAATGGCGCCCATCATGTTGTCACCACCACCTGCACTAATGGTCACGTCCCCAGACAGCCCCCATGCATCCCGAAGCTCGGCACGCAACTCACCCGCAGCAGCCAGCGAAGACTGCAACTCAGGGAGCATTGAATGGAGCCGGGGATCAATAAATTCGATCATCGGACGCGACCATTCACGTGTGCGCACGTCCATGAGCGCGGTGCCTGAAGCATCGCCATACTCCATCATCTTCCTGCCCGTAAGCCAGAAATTCAAGTAGTCATGGGGCAACATAACGTGAGCCACCTTCTCCCAATTTGAGGGCTCTTCCTCACGCAGCCACAGGATCTTCGGAGCCGTGTAGCCAGGCAGCATTGCATTTCCAACCATCTCAATCACGGCAGCACTGCCACCAAAATGCGCCGTGATCGCGTCGCACTGCGATGCCGTCGATGTGTCGCACCAAAGCTTTGCCGGCCGCACTACGGCGTCTTCGCTATCGAGGACCACGAGTCCATGCTGTTGGCCACTGACACCGACGCCACACACTTCACTTTTGCGAACACCCAACTGATCGAGCACGGCGCGCACGGTTGCATCAGCCGCTGTGATCCAGTTCGAGGGATTCTGTTCCATGTGCCCCGGAGGCAGACCTTCGATAAGACAGTGCGGATGGGATGCCGACGCAAGCACGCGTCCGGAATCAAAATCCATCGCAATCGCCTTGATGCTCTGAGTGCCACAATCAATGCCTAAAAAAATCATAAAATTATTAGATCAACTGACAGCAGGATGCGGGATCACCGTCCGTTCGACGAGTAAGAAATGCTGTCATTGGTGACAAGCTACACTTGCCCCTCCGGACAGAGCATGCCAACGTGGACCCATGTCACTGGTCACCGAAGGCAATATCCAATACCGCATTGGCAACGAAAAGCTGATTCGCATTTCCGAGGCGGCCAGCCGGAAACTCCGTGGTCTCTTGGAAAAACAAGGACGTCCCCAAGGTGCGCTGCGCGTTGCGGTGATTGGTGGAGGGTGCTCCGGGCTTCAATATAAAATGGATCTTACTGATGGTCCGGCAAATCGGGACATCCTCGTAGAAAGCCAGGAAGTACGAGTGCTGATTGATCCCAAAAGCGCACTTTTCGTGAGCGGATCTGAACTCGATTTCAGCGATGACCTTCAAAAGGGCGGATTCAAAGTCACCAACCCAAACGCAGTTGCCCACTGCTCGTGCGGTGAGAGCTTCTCCGCGTAGATCGAAATGACACAATGGCTCGAGTAGATTTCGGCCCCTTGCAAAATACGAATTGAGAAGTGCGGTCCAACCGATGAGACAATTTGCCATCACCCTCAGTGCCATCGCCCTTCTCGCCGTCAACGCTTTTGCAGGCGCCTTCCCGGACATCCGCATGGATGAACTTAGAAACTAACCGTGAAATTGGATTTGCGGTAAAAAAATCCAGACAGCTCGGCCTATGAAAAAGGGCTGAGCTGGTAGAAAAAATCATCTAAGATTAAGCGTGCGTGAGCAGTGTGAAATCTTATCGGTAAGTCGTTCGAGTCTCCATTACCGACCGGTTGGGGGAGAGTGAAGAAGATCTGCGAATCATCCGAATCAGGGATGAGATGTATCTGGAGGATCCCTGTGT